>JAUYKG010000005.1 GCA_030700105.1 Candidatus Veblenbacteria bacterium | reverse complement strand
CCCGAACGCAAGCGCTCAGCCAGGTGTTTTTTCACTACCACCTCGGTAACGCCGCGGCTTAAAAGTTCCTCGGTGGCGGCCAAAATGTTTCGTTCGGTGAGCATAAATCGTTATACTATTGTACCATAGATGTGGTATGCGCAGCATAAAGAATTCCCTTGGTATTGATATTGGCGGCACGAGCATTAAGGTGGGCTATGTACCCGGCCCGGGTGCTCGCTGCCTTGGCTTTAGGAGCTACCCCACCCCAAAAACCCAAGCCGGGCTTAAGGCCCTACTTACAACAATCGTCGGCGAGTACCACCGCCGTTATTCGGTACGCCGAATCGGGATTGGTTGTCCTGGTCCGCTAGACGTAAAGCGGGGGCTTATTCTGGTAACGCCCCACCTGCCCTGGCGTAACTTCGCTATACGGAAATTCCTAGAGCAAATTTCCCGGTTGTCGGTAGCGATGGATAACGACGCCAACGCCTTCACGCTGGCCGAGGCTACCTGGGGTGCTGGCCGAGGCTACGGTAATGTTATTGGGCTCACCTTGGGCACTGGTGTGGGCGGCGGAATTGTTATAAACGGCAAGCTGTACCACGGCCGCTGTTACGCCGGTGAGCTCGGGTACTTGTTACAAAACATCAAAGGCCCGCGTGGACCGCTGGGGGAACGCGGTTCAATACAAGAATACGCCCGCCTTGGCTCTCTGCTTCGGTCAACTCTCGGGCGCGGGCGCGCACTTATTGATGTAAAAACCCTAGCCCAGGACAAAAGCCGAGCGGCTGAATCTGCCTGGCAAAAATTCGGCCAAGTGTTAGGTTATGCTATCGCCTCGCTAACTCACGTACTAGACCCCGATATTGTTATACTTGGTGGGCAGATCGCCAAGACCTGGCCGAGGTTCTATCCAACGCTTAAGCAAACACTCAAGCAGAACTGTATTTTTCCTCAACCTCCCCTAGTGAGCCGCGCACGGCTGGGCGACCAAGCTGGCGTTATCGGCGCCGCCCTGCTTACCAATTAGCCTTATGCCTATACCACAATTCAAACCAAGATATCCGGGCCGGGCCCGGCCACGCTGGCAAGCGCGCACAGTGGGCGGCTGGCGCCGCAGCCGCGGGCTGGTGTGGCGCTTGGGGATTACCATGGTGCTGGCTGGCGGCGTGCTAGTAGTGGGCACGCTGGCGTGGGTGAGCCGCGACCTACCTACGGCCGAAGGTATTGTGCGGCGCACTGTGCCACAAAGCACTAAGATCTACGACCGCACGGGCGAACACGTACTCTACGATATCCACGGCGAGGAAAAGCGCACCGCGGTGGAGCTGGCGGAGATCCCCGACTCCCTTAAGCACGCCACACTCACCGCTGAAGATAGGGACTTTTACCAACACAAAGGGTTCCGCTTTACCTCCATGGTGCGGGCGGTGCTGGTGAACCTGCTACGAGGCTCGCGCGCTCAGGGTGGCTCCACCATTACCCAACAATTCATTAAGAACGCTATCCTCACCAACGAAAAGATCTACACACGCAAAATCAAGGAGCTTATTCTTGCCTACCAAATTGAACGCAAGTTCACCAAGGACGAAATCCTCAAGCTTTACTTTAACGAAATTCCCTACGGCTCCAATGCCTACGGGGCCGAGGCGGCTGCCCAAACCTACTTTGGTAAGGGTGTCCACGACCTCAGCCTGGCCGAAAGCGCAACCTTGGCCGCCATGGCCAAAGCTCCCACTTACTACTCACCCTGGGGCACGCACCAAGACGAGCTTACTGGTCGCCAACACTACATTCTGGACACCATGGTAACAGAAGGGTATATCACGAGCGAGGAGGCTAAAGCGGCTAAGGCGGTACAGCTCGAAATTAAGGATAGATTGGAAAGTATTACCGCTCCACACTTCGTTTTTTACGTACGGGAAACACTGGCCGAGCGGTACGGCGAACGATTGGTGGAGCAAGGCGGCCTTAAGATCATCACCACGCTGGATTTGGACAAACAAAAGATGGCGGAGGAGGCTGTAACAGCCCAAGCCGAGGTGAACGAAAAGCGTTACGGCGCTACCAACGCCAGCTTAGTGGCCATTGATGTACCCACGAACCAAGTGCTGGCCATGGTAGGGAGTAGGGATTACTTTAACGACGACATTGCGGGCCAGGTGAACGTGGCCCTGCGCCCCCGCCAACCCGGCTCCTCATTTAAGCCAGTGGTTTACGGTGCGGCACTCGCCCTAGGCTTTACGCCCGAAACTAAAATTTTTGACGTGAACACAGTTTTTAAAACCGAGACCACAAACTACGAACCCCACAACTACAACCTTAAAGAAAACGGTCCGGTCTCCTTCCGGCGGGCTCTGGCCGGCTCGCTCAACATTCCGGCAGTCAAGGTATTGTACCTTACAGGGCTAGATCGCGTGCTAGAGCTGGCTAAACGCTTTGGCTACACCACCTTGAATGATCGTAGCCGCTTTGGTCTGTCTATCGTCTTGGGTGGAGCCGAGGTAACGCTCCTGGAACACACAGCCACCTACGCCGCACTCGCGCGCGAGGGAACAACAAAGCCCGTGGTAAGTATTTTAAAAGTGGAGGATGCGCAGGGCGAGGTACTGGAAGAATTTAAAGATGGGTCCGGAGAACGGGTACTTGAGCCACAAATAGTACGTGAACTCACCAGCATCCTGTCCGATAACGAGGCTCGTGCTTTCATCTTTGGGGCCCAGAACCGCCTCATCCTCCCTGGCCGGCCGGTAGCCACCAAGACCGGCACCACCAATGACTATCACGACGCCTGGACCTTGGGCTACACCCCACAGCTGGCCGCTGGCGTGTGGGTGGGGAACAGCAATAACGACGAGATGAATCGCGGCGCCGACGGATCGGTGGTGGCCGCCCCCATTTGGCAAAACTTCATGACTCGCGCCTTAGCAGACCAACCCGTCCTCACCTTCACCCCACCCGAACCCCGCTCAACCAACAAGCCGGTTCTGAACGGCCAAGTCGGAGGCGAGGAGGTGGAACTGGACCGCGCTTCGGGGTTGCGCGCCACCGAATTCACCCCCACCTCTTTCCGCATTAAAAAAGTCTACGGCCAGTACCACACCATCTTGCGTTACGTCACCCCAGGCGATCCCCTAGGGCCAACACCAGCCAACCCAGAAGGAGATGCTCAGTACCAAACTTGGGAAGTGGCGGTACAGCGCTGGGCAAGCGAACATGGACTCCAGGATGAGCAGGTTCCTGTGGGCTATGACAATATACACGTGCCACAAAACCAACCCCAACTCAGTATTACAAGCCCCAGTCAGAATCAAACGGTTACCAACAACCCCACCACCTTCAATGTGTCTGCCAGCGCGCCGCGTGGAATATCGCGCGTTACATACTTTTTAGACGGCCAAGAGATTGGCACGGTGCGCACCTCGCCCTTCAGTCTGAATTTTTCCATTACCACCGACTGGCCCAACGGCTACCACACCCTGAGCGCACGAGCCTACGACGACATCGATAATTCAAACCAAACCAACATAACCTTCAACTTATTAGTAACCCCCTTGCCCCCATCAGGCGGTGCTCACTTTACAAACCTCAATAACGGGCAATCCCTAAGCGTGGGGAATTTGCCATTTGAAGTAAAGGCTGAACTGGATGACCCACCAAACCTCAAGCAGGTGGATTTGTACCTCACCCCCCCAAACGAATCCTCGCGCTGGCTCGGAGTGGTGAGCAATCCCAGCTCCACTATCAACTTTACCTGGCCTCAGGGGCCGCCTGGCAGTTACACCCTATCGCTGGTGCTTACCGACCGCAGCAACCGCGCCAGCCCTGGCCCACGGGTAACAGTGAACGTAACTAACAACTAACATACATACACAAAAACCACCCCTGGGGTGGTTTTTGTTATAAAAATTCACCACCCCTACTGCCTAATCGGCATAATGAGGTAGCGGTAGCCGGTTTCTCCTTTAGGCTCAAATAAGCTGGGGTTATTGGGGCCGGCCACTTTCACCTGTACCTCTTTGGTGTTTATAGTTTGTAGCCCATCCAACAGGTAACGGTAATTGAACACCACCTCAGCCGCTTCACCCTCCACTGTCGCCTCCAGCTCTGTGGTATTCTCTCCAAGTTGACTGTTGGTGGAAGAAATTTTTACTGCTTTAGCGTTGGTTTCAAAACTAAAACGAACATCATTAATTCCACTGCGCACAAACAGGCTGGCTGAGCGCACCGCTTGGGCTAAGGCTTCGCGCGACACAACCACAGTAGCACTAAACTCTTTAGGTACAATTTGCCGATAATCAGGGTACTGCCCCGCCACTAAACGGGACACAATTTGTGTGTCACCTATCTGCCAAAGGACCTGATTATCTCCCAGTACCACAATTACCTCCTGCCCCTCAGCCCCTTGGGTAACGCGCCCAACCTCTTGGGCGGCTCGCAGGGGCACAATCATTCCCTCGGATTGTGGCAAGGTGACACTTTGACTTAGGGTCCGCTCAGCCAAGCGGTAGCTGTCTGTACCAACCAACACCAAGTGTTTTTCTGTATTACCCAAAAACACACCACTAATTTCTGGGCGCCCCTCTTCTGGATTTACTGTAAAAGCCACACTAGCAATCGCTTGGCCAAGCTCATCGGCTGGCAAGCTAAACTTGGTTCCACCAGACACTTGGGGAATAACAGGAAAGTCATCTGCCGACATACCCCTAACCACTGTGCGGCTACGGCCACAGATAAGCGTGAGGGTTGTACCCTCAACCACCAACTCAACTTTATCGTGTGGTAAGAGTGCCACCGCCTCACTAAATAAGCGCCCTTGAACCGTAACTGTTCCTTCCCCCTCTGTTTTGCCACGCACCATGGTGGTTATAGCTACCTCAAGGTTTGTCGCCACTAGTTCCAATCCGCCCTGAGTGGTGCGCAAGAGTATGTTATTAAGAATAGGTAAACTTGTGCTCTTAGAAGCTACGTGACCCACCAGGGCCAATCCACTATTTAAGTTTTCTTGAGTACATAAGAACTTCATAGTAGTAGGGGGTGTGTAAATGTTGAAAGTTAAAAAAGGGATTGCTGGTGTTGGTTGGAATGAGGTTGG
>JAUYKG010000046.1 GCA_030700105.1 Candidatus Veblenbacteria bacterium | reverse complement strand
CGCAACATCGTCGTGGATCGCTCAAAACGCATCATTGACGCAGAGGTCTTTATAAAGATTCAGGATGAGCTCTTAAGGGAGAAAGAGATGTATCAGGGTCGCTTGGGTGAGATGGAGGGAAAGTCGGACAAGTTCGTGCAGAAGTTCAATGAGCTGTTGGATTTCACCGATCATGCCGACCGGGTATTCCAAACCAGTGGATTCAATCAGAAGCGCACGCTGATGAAGCTTTGCTTCGAGGGATTCGTCGTTAGAAATCAAAAACTGACGCCGATATGGACGCCAGTCTTTGATGTTCTTATGGACCTTCAAGTTGCCAAGATTGAACCTCCTGAACCCCCAAGGGGGTCAAAACACGTTGCAAACACTAAGGTTCAAACTTGGAAATCTGGCGGAGAGGGTGGGATTTGAACCCACGGGACCCCTTACGGGGTCACAGGTTAGCAACCTGTTGCTTTAGACCGCTCAGCCACCTCTCCAAGCCTGATATGTTAAATACGGATGTGCCACAGGGCGGAGGCGGCAGGATTCGAACCTGCGGTACCCTTGCAGGTACTCCGGTTTTCAAGACCGGCCCATTCAACCGCTCTGGCACGCCTCCGCCCTGTGGCAATCTTTAAACCAGTTCAGTTTTTCCGCCACCCCACCCTAAGCTCTAGCCACGCTAGAATACTAAGAGCGGGCGTAACTGTCAACGCAACCGCTTGCTCGTTGTCATTACGTCTTTAGGGATTACCCCTTGGCCACAGTAAGGCCCCACACCTCGCGCGCACCGGCGGCTCTAAGCACGCGGGCGCATTCTTCCATAGTGGCGCCGGAGGTATACACGTCGTCCACCAGGATATAAGCATTACCAGCTACCTGGGCGTCGCTCTGAAGCGCGAAGGCGCCGCGTACGTTGCTGTGTCGCTGTTCGTCTTGGGCCAGTTCGCTCTGTGGCTTAGTGGAGTGGACACGTTGTAACACGCTCGCTAGCGCCAAGTTGGTAGTCGTACTGACAGCTTGGGCCAGGAGCTCGGTTTGGTTGAAATTTCTTTGCCGCTCCCGCCGTGGCGCTAATGGTACGGGCGTTAGGTACCAGCGTTCACGCGGCACTTCGTGCCAGGCGGGCGGTAGCCCGTAGGTAGTGAGTGTGGCGCTGAGGAGACGGCCCAGAGGTACCGCCAGTTCGGTGAGCCCTTCGTATTTCAGGGCTCGGATCATATTGCGCAGCAGAGGGTTGGCGTAGTTCTGCGTGCACCACAGGCCCCGGAGTGCCTGTCCGGCCACGCAATCCTGGCACCACTCGCCCAGCGGACTAACATTCTGGCACCCTGGGCAGTGGAGCTGGCGGGGGAAACTGAGAGAGGCTAAACACGCGGCGCAACACCAGCTGCCCCAGCGTCGGCAACCTACACAACGCCGGGGAAAGAGCGCGTCCAACAGCCACTGCCAGGCCGCAGCTAGTAAAGCGTAAGAGGGTTGGGTAAGCGTAAGAGTTAAGGACTTGGGCATAATTGCTCTTACCCTGTACTCCCTCGCCCTTACTTTAGTGTTACCTGGCCCCCCTTAACCGTGAGGGTGAGGTGAGCGGGTGTTTTAAGCTTACCCTTGAGTAGCTGTTGGGTGAGGGGATCTTCCACTTTTTCCGTGAGGTAGCGGCGGATGTTGCGTGCTCCTTCTTGGGGAGAGAAAGTGGCGTGGGCAATTACGGTGGCTGCCCCTCGGCCCAAGCGCACTGCGAGTTCAAGCTTTTGTTCCTTCAGTCGCGCGTTCAGGTCGCCTACCTGCAGTTTAACTATTTCTCCCAAGTGTGCCTCGGTGAGCGGGTTGAATACCACCACGCCGTCCAGACGATTCAAGAACTCGGGGCGGAAGAACTTTTTCACCTCGGCCATGAGCTGTTCCTTGCTGGCCTGCCACTCGGTGTGCCAGTTGGTTTTTCCTTTATCGTTATCGGCCGCAAAGCCAAGCTTGGCCTGCTGGGTAAGTTCTCGCAGCCCCAGGTTAGAGGTCATAATGATGAGTGTGTTCTTAAAGTTCACCTGCTTGCCGGCGGCGTCAGCCAGGTGGCCCTCGTCCAAAACTTGGAGCAAGAGGTTAAAAATGTCGGGGTGGGCTTTCTCCACCTCGTCGAACAGCACCACCGAGGCAGGTTTGCGTTTCACCAGGTCTGTGAGCTTGTTGGAATCTTTATAACCTACGTAGCCAGCCGGGGCACCGATGAGTTTGGAAATATTAAAACCTTCGGAGAATTCCGACATATCCAGCCTAATCAGCGCATTCGGGTCTTCGAACACCACCTGCGCCACCATTTTGGCGAGTTCGGTTTTCCCGACGCCCGAGGGGCCCAAGAACAGGAACGAGCCCAAGGGGCGCTGGGGGTTCCCTAGCCCCAGGCGTCCCCGCCTAATGGCGCGTGCCACGGCCGCCACAGCTTCCTCTTGCCCGACCACGCGGGCACTTAACTTTTCTTCCAAAGCCACCAGCTTGGTGCGCTCTTCAGCCAGGAGTTCGGTAAGCGCCACGCCAGTCATTTGCGCCACTACTTGCGCAATGTCGGCCCGTGTAATAGTGCCCACGGTAGCGGGGGCGGGCGTTTCATGTTGGCGCAGCCGCTCCAGCTCCAGGCGTACCTTCTCCTCTTCTTCTTTATAAGCGTTGGCGAGCGGAAAATTTTCTTGCGTTACTGCCAACTCCTTAGCCTCGTGCAGCTGCTTGAGCTTGGCTTCCAGTTCACGGCTGGGCTTGGCCTTGCCCTGCGGTGCTTGGGAGGTGCGGACGTGCGAGGCAGCCTCGTCAATAAGATCAATAGCCTTGTCCGGCAGGAATTTTTCCGGCAGGTAGCGTTCCGACAGGCTAATAGCCGCTTCAATAGCCTCGTCCGTAATTTCCACCCGGTGAAATTTCTCGTAGTTGGAGCGAATACCCTTTAGCACCGCGGCAGTTTCCTCGGGCGTGGGCTCCACCACCTGCACCACTTGGAACCGGCGCTCCAGCGCGGCGTCGGATTCAATGGATTTTTTGTACTCTTCTTGGGTAGTGGCGCCAATGCAGCGCACTAAGCCTTTAGCCAGTGCCGGTTTAATGATGTTCGCGAGGTCGAGCGACCCCGGCGCGGCGCCCGTACCTACGATGGTGTGCACCTCGTCTATAAAAAGGATAATCTCCGGGTGTGCCCTAAGTTCGTCCAGAATTTGCTTAAGCCGACCCTCGAACTCGCCGCGGTACATAGTACCCGCCACCACCAGCCCGAGGTCCAGGGCCATAATCTTCTTGTCCTGTAAAAATTCCGGCACCTTGTTTTCCATAATCCGCTTAGCCAAACCTTCCACGATGGCGGTTTTGCCCACGCCCGGGTCACCTAAGAGCAGGGGATTGTTTTTGGTGCGGCGCCCGAGGATATTGATGAGGCGTTGAATCTCCTTCTCCCGCCCTATCACCGGGTCCACCTTGGTTTGCACGTCTTGCGAGGTAAGGTCGGTGCAAAAGAAATCCAGCGCCGGCGTGGCGCCGTCGTGTTCCGGCTCGCTCCTCACATCGCCAGGGGCGAAAGCCTCGGTGATGTCAGGGAATTTGGAGGTGCTCTTCAGCAGGGAGTTCACGCTCTGTTTAAGTCCGCGCAAGTTCACGCCCAGCTTAAGCCAGAGCGCCTTCACTTCCGCCTCCTCACTCGTTACGAGCGCGTAGAGCAGGTGCTCGGTGCCGATATAGTGGTGTTGCAAGCGCCAGGCCGTTAGCACCGAGCGCTCCACTAGTTTTTTCACGGCAAGCGAGAGGTCGTCGGTCAGTATGTCGAGCAGTGCCTCCTCATTGGGTTCCTCGTTTAAGAGGGGCTTTGCTGGTATAGGCGTGGTGCTTAGCTTGGCGTGGAGCCGCAAGGGAGAGAGGCCGTGTTTATCCAGAATCTCCGCCGACAAGCTGCCGCGCTGGGAAGAGAGCGCCACCAGCACGTCTTGCACCTCCAACTGCCGTCGGCCCGAGCCTAGCGCGGTAGCACGGGCCAAGGTGAGGGTTTTTTGGTAGTGGGTGGTGAATTTAGAGAATATATCGAGCATAGTATGTAGTATAGCGGTTTTCTTATTTTGCCACCGCTGAGGGAAAAATTCAAGCCTATAGTATGGGAACGAAATGTAAAAGCAAATGGCAGGTTAAGCTGCTTGTACCACACGCTAAACCTCGCTTAGGTGGGACTTGGTTAAGTTGTTTGGCGTAGGGCTTGTACGCGTTCAGCCAGAGGGGGGTGGGTCATAAACAGCCGCCCTAAGAGTGACGGTTTACTGCCGAACGGTGAGGCGAGGTAGAGGTGAGCGGTGGCCTCGGACACGCGCTTAAGCGGTGTGTTGTCCTGTTCTATCTTTTCCAGCGCCCGCGCTAGGCCTTCGGGGTAGCGCGTAAGGAGCGCGCCCGCGGCGTCGGCCAGGAATTCGCGCCGACGGGAAATAGCGAGCTGGATGAGCTTGCCCAAGAGGGGCGAGAGCAGCGCTAGCACCAGGCCAATAAGGAGCATGATTCCGGCGGCGTTGCCGCCGCGGGAACTCCCGCGCCGCCCGCCGCCGATAAAGTGCGTGGAGCGCAGAAAGATGTCGGAGAGTATGGAAAGCGTGCCCAAGAGCACGATAACAAGCGTGGCCAGGCGGATATCGTAGTTGGCAATGTGCGAGAGTTCGTGCGCTATCACGCCTTCCAGTTCCTCATTCTCCAGTTTGGCCACCGCCCCTTCGGTAATGGCGATAGCGGCGTGTTCAGGCGAGCGGCCGGTGGCGAAAGCGTTTATGGCCGGTTCGGGTATCAGGTATACCTTGGGCATAGGTAGACCCTTCGCGATGCAAAGATTCTCCACCAGGTTCCAAACGTAAGAATTTTGTTCGCGGTTCGCTAGTTGGTAGGCGCCAGAGAGTGAGAGCGCAATTTTAGCGCCCCCGTAATAGCTCGTGAGCGCCATAACAATAGCCACCACGCCAGCTACCGAGAGCGCGCCAAAGGTATCGCCGGAGTAAGCGCCCCAGGCGTACCCAAGGAGCGCGATAACCACCACGAAGAGTACTACCAAGAGCCAGCTCTTCCTTTTGTTGGCGGCAATGGAATCGTACATAGAATAATAGCCAATAGTTCCTGGTCGTTAGCCACTAGTAAGGCTTTGCCCCAGCTTGTTTAACATCTTCATAATTACTTCCAGGGCATCTTGAGCAGCCTTGAATTGTTTGGTTTGGGCTAGTTTGAGTTTTTCAGCCAAGTATATTTGGGTTTCGAGCTCTGCGCCGGAAGCAAAAGCAATCCGAACGAAGTTATGGTTATCGGCTAGTGTCCGCCTGCTAAAACCTTCAGCGATGTTAGATGGTATGGAAATCGCCGCTCTCCTCATTTGGTTTATTAAGCCGTATTGTTCAGTGTGAGGGAAGGTAGAGGTAAGTTTATAGATTTCTAGGACTAAATCGCAGCTCCGTTGCCAAACTTCCAGTTCCCGGTAGGACTTCATGGCTGTAGCTCTTAATGGCCATTGGCTAGGAACCAGTGGCTAGGTGCTAAAAATTTACCTGCGGCGCCTGGCGCTCGGCCTCGCCCCCTACCTCAAAGAATTCGCGCTTTTGGAATTTGAACAGGTTCGCTACCACATTGGAGGGGAAGGTCTCTATGAGCGTGTTAAGATCGCGCACCATACTGTTGTAGAAGCGCCGTGCGGCCTGGACCTTGTTCTCGGTGTCGGAGAGTTCGTCCTGCAGTTTTAGGAAGTTGGCGCTCGCCTTAAGGTCGGGGTAGCTTTCGGCTACCGCGAACAGGCTTTTGAGCGCTCCCGTAAGCATATTCTCGGCCGCGCCTTTGTCCGCCACGCCTTGGGCGCCCATAGCGCGCGTGCGCGCCTCGGTTACCTTGGTGAACACGGCGTCCTCGTGCTTGGCATAGCCTTTCACAGCTTGCACCAGGTTCGGTATAAGGTCGTAGCGGCGCTTAAGCTGTACGTCGATATCGCTCCAGCCCTCGGCGGCTCGGTTCTTTAAACTTACCAGCCGGTTGTAGGTGGCCACCAGCCAGAGTACCACGGCCGCCACCGCAATAACGATAATCCAGGTTAGAGTAGTCATATGATATTGTCTTAAGTAATTAATGCAAAAGCATACAGATTGTAGCAAAATCTAGCCGCCATATCAATACCCCAAATAAACCCCCTGAATAATTGAGAGTGGTAATCGCTCGCTGCGGCTTTAAATTAATATTATATCCGCTCGGTCATAATATTGATTACCAGCTATTGAATGAGTTGTTTGGTGTTACGTGCACTGGCCGGGTTAGGGATTATTGTGGTTCCTCCCTTATGGTACTATTCTATAGAATAGTACCATAAGGGAGGAGGGCGGCTGGGCAGCTATTAGCAGCGGAGGTACCTCTACTACTTAAGTATCAGTGGCTCGTTGTTGCTAAGGTTGAACTATGGGTTGGGGTGGACTGAAAACTAAAACCCCACCCCTTCCAAAGAAGGGGTGGGGCAAAACTTGTTCGTAGCTCTTAACTCTTACTGGTTATTACTTTATGTTCAGCACTTCCACGCTCGAGGCGGTGAATTCGCTCACGCCGCGAATGTTGGTAGCCGATACCACGGTTACCTGGTTGCCTACCTGAACGTCCGACAGGGCGATGGTCTCTTGCGAGAACAGGCCAGCACCGCCGTCCTCGGGCAGCTCGCGCGGAATGGTGCGGCGGATGACCTGCGTGTTGGCGTCCGCTTTCACGGTGAGCGTGGCGTCCTCTTCCAGCAGGTTAAGGTCTTTTTTGGCTAGCACGGTAATTTGTCCGTTACCCACCGCCTGCACTTCACCCACGTACGAGTACACTTCGTTGGGCGTGGGGGAGGGCGTTGGCTCCTGGTTGGTTTGTTCGGCGGGCGGGGTCGGCTGGTTACCCGCTGGCGGTGTCCAGCCGCCGGGGCGGAAGATAAAGTACGCCGCCACGGCCAGTACCGCGATTATAATTGCTACCACTGCGGCTTTGGCGGGGGTGTGCGTGGCGCCGCTCGGGCTGGGTATGGGGTCTGCCATAGAAAAAGGGTATTATTGATAAGGTAAGCTTTAGAAAAGCTTATTGGCCTAAGGTATAGGCGATATTCATTATACTATATACTGTTCGGCTTTAACAGCTCTGCGCCAGGTTGCTATAATATATTTTATATGTTATAATAGCGTTAGGCAATTTTTTGAATAAAAGTTGCATAAGCCAAAGCCTTTTTATGACGCATCACCAAGCCTCGGAAAAATTACCAGTACATGGAACAGCTATTCGGTTGGGTGTAACAGCTGTTTTTGGTTTTATAATTGCCCTGGTGTGGTTTGCCAGTAGCGCACCCGAAGCCCGCGCCGCGGTCTTGCCGCCCAGCGATCTTTACCCGCTTGACAATACGACCCTATATGTAGCCTCTGGTGGCACAAAAACGGTTACATTAGGTTGGATTGAACATTGTTATATGCCACCTACAGGCGGCGTTCCACCGCCTTGTGACCTTTATGAACTGGAGGTGTGGACTAATCCTTATAACGCAGGAGGGAGTTATGTTAGTGGTAAGTTTATAACTAATGCGTGGTATACTATGTCGTTTTCCGCAGCCAGATACAATTGGCGCGTCCAAGAGCAAGAAGGCACTGCGCATTCACCTTGGTCTCCTGTCTGGCCCGATGAACAGGTTTTGAATGTTGTAACTGATGCCGCGGCCCCCACTGTCCCTGGCACGCCCAGTTGCAGCCCCAACCCCAGCACAGATGGGAGATATGCGGTTTCCTGGGGTGCCTCAACAGACGCACTCTCGGGCCTAGCCTCGTACGACGTGTACGAGAACGGTTCGTATTCCAAAACAGTAACAGCCCCGAGTACCAGCACGAGCTACAGCGGCAAGACTAACGGCACGCGCAGTTACCGTGTGCTGGCTCGTGATAACGTCGGCAATGTTTCGGGCCAATCCGGCAGCGGTTCGTGCACAGTAGCGCCCATCGACACCGCCGCACCCACCGGCAGCGTCTCCATCAACAGCGGCGCCGCCTGGACCGCCTTTATCGGCGTAACGTTGAGCCTGCCTTGCAGCGATTCCGGCACCGGTTGCAGCCGCATGCACATTTGGAACAACAGCAATAGCTGCTCCGGCGCGGCGTACGATAACAACGTCGTTTACTCCCCAACACGCGCCGGTTTACCCCTGTCGCCGGCCACGCCCGACGGCATAAAGAATGTTAGCGTCAGGTTCACCGACGGCGCCCTCAACCAGAGCATCTGTTACTCCGACAGTATTATTTTGGATACCGGCGTTCCCGCCGGCAGCGTCTCAATCAACAACGGCGCTACCTACACCACTTCCAGCACCGTAACGTTGAACCTGCCTTGCAGCGATTCCGGCACCGGCTGCAGCCGCATGCACATTTGGAACAACAGCAATAGCTGCTCTGGCTCACCGTACCTTAACAACGTCGTTTACTCCCCAACACGCACCCTCTTCCCCCTGTCGCCGGCCACGCCCGACGGCGCAAAGAATGTTAGCGTTAGGTTTATAGATGGTGCTGGCTTCTCGGGCTCTTGTTCCTCCGACAGCATTATTTTGGATACCACCCTTCCCGCCGGCACCATCTCCATTAACAACGGCGCCGCTTACACCACTTCCAGCAACGTAACATTGAATTTAACCTGTAACGATTCCGGCAGCGGTTGCAGCCGGATGCACGTGTGGAACAATAACAACACGTGTTCTTCCTTTCCCTACCTTAGTAATGTGGCTTACTCTTCCACCGTCAGCCTTTTCCCCCTTAGCCCCTCTGGCAACGGTACCAGGTACGCTTCGGTGCGGTTCATCGACGGCGCCGGCTACCAGGGCGCCTGTATCGCCGACAGCATTATCGTGGATACCGCCCCGCCCACAGGTACCATCTCCATCAACAACGGCGCCACCTACACCACTTCCGGCACCGTAACGTTGAATTTAACCTGCAGCGATTCCGACAGCGGCTGCAGCCAGGTGACTACGTACACCGATGGCTCTTGTTTCGCTGGGGGCAACACCACCGCTTATGGTTCATCGAAAGTCATCACCCTATCGTCCGGCAACGGCCCCAGATCAGCTTCGGTGCGGTTTAGGGATGGGGCCGGCAACCAGGGCGCCTGTATCGCCGACAGCATTATCGTGGATACCGCCCCGCCCACGGGTACCATCTCCATCAACAAAGGCGCCACCTACACCGGTTCCAGCACCGTAACGTTGAATTTAACCTGCAGCGATTCCGGCAGCGGTTGCATCGTCATGACTACGTATACCGATGGCATTTGTTCCGCTGGGAGCACCGTCAACCCTTATGCTTCATCGATAAACAGGACCCTACCCTCCGGCGACGGCACCAGATCAGCTTCGGTGAGGTTCAGTGATTGGGCCGGCAACCCAAGCTCTTGTTACTCCGACAGCATTATTGTGGATACTACATCTCCCACCGTCCCTGGCACGCCCAGTTGCAGCCCCAACCCTAGCCCGAACGGGAGTTATACGGTTTCCTGGACCGCCTCAACCGACGCCACCTCGGGCCTAGCCTCGTACGACGTGTACGAGAACGGGGTGTATTCCAGGACGGTAATAGCACCCGGTAACTCCACCAGCTACAGCGGCAAGAGCAACGGCACGCGTAGCTACCGCGTGCTGGCTCGTGATAATGTCGGCAATGTTTCGGGCCAGTCCGGCAGCGGTTCATGCACAGTGGCCACCGACACCACCGCTCCCACGCACCAGTTACAGGTGATCACTAACCAACCACCTAAAAGGAATTGGACCACTACATGCGCACTTCCTACTTCAACCAACTCATGTAGCACCAACTCTAACTACCCCACGTTCAGAATTACCTGTGTAGATTCCGGGTCCGGCTGTAATTTATCTGTACTAACGTGCGCGAATGTGAGGGGGAGGCGTAATTCTGGTAATCTAGTAAATTTGAGTTTACTTATACCAGGAGGAACATGTAGTCCCAGTGGTAATACATTGATTCTTACTGTTCCGAATAATGGAAATCAAAACGCGAATATAGCGGTTGATTTGTCGACTATCCTGCGTGATAATGCTGGGATTTCAGGTTCTGGGTATGCGACTCTAATTATCAGTAACCAACCGCCGGTTATTATAAAGCAGTAGGTTGTTAAGAGGTTTTTTAGCCCTAGGCTCGCAAGTGCCTGGGGCTTTTTGCTCTATTAAGCGTTTATTTGTAATTAGGCTTGACAAATAAGGTTAACTCGTGTATAGTAACTTGTTAAACCTGATTTATTGTGTACATACTAGTAATAGGTTTAGCACCTAATTCAAAAAGTTAATTAACAAATAACTAAGAATCTTGGATTTATTCCTGATTCTTAATTCATAACTTGTCCGCCTTGGGCGGATTCTAAAACAAAAAAGGAGGCGGCCATGAAACGGCTTGCAATGTTCGTAGTAGTCATGATTGCGCTCGCCGTTTCAACGGTAAGCGCACAGTGGTTCAGGGTTGATATGGGTACCATCGATGCCCAAGACATTTCTTTCCGCGATACTTCCGAAGGATGGGTTGCGGGAGCATGGGATAATCTTGTGAAAAAGTCCACTGACGGCGGAAGGAACTGGCAACAGGTAGGCCTGCCGGTAACTTGGTACCAGTATTGGGGAGTACTGGCCAAAGAGAATAATGTGTGGGTTGTTGGTTCGAATCAAGGCACTCCAGGAGCTGGTATTGTGCTTTACTCATCTGACCGCGGCGCGAGTTGGCAGGTGATTGATCACCCAGCAACTAATAGCTGGTGGTACGATGTCGCTCAATTCGGACAGAACATCATTGTTGTCGGTACGTCTCCAACGCAGCCCGGTCTTGGTGATGGCTTGCTCATGCGTTCCAGTGATAATGGTGTTTCCTGGCAACTCACAGAATTCCCACAGTGCGGTACACTCAAGTCTATTGCTGTGGTGAATGATTCCGTTGCTTGGATCGTGGGTGCGCACGGGGCAATATTAAAAACCACTAATGGAGGATTTTCTTGGGTTGATAGGTCAATTGATACAACCGTAGACTATACACAAGTAACATTTTCCAAAGATGGACAAGTCGGATATCTTAACGGCTGGCGAGAATTCACGAATGTACCACTCCGAACCACAGACGGCGGAGACACCTGGGTCCCTTGGAATCCAAAGCCTGGTTATTATGTTGGCGCCTCGGCTGCAGTTGGCAACGACACGGTGTATGTGGGCATGTACGGACCAGATCCAGACAATGAGATACTTATGAGTACTGATCGCGGCGTTACGTTTCAAAGTAGCAGTCCAATGTTTGGCAGCTGGTCAAGTTTCTTAGCATCGTGGGTTATTGACGCTCGTCATATTTGGTTTATAGATCCCCTTAATGTCTACTATTACGACTACCAGCCAGAGAATGGAAACCCAAATTTCATTCCTCCATTCCCCGACACGGTTGCCTATGTTGATTCGGTGTATAGCGTAATGCTATATGCTGAAGACCCAGAAGACGACACCTTGTCGTTCTTCCTGCTGCAAAAGCCGCCGTTCTTAGTGATGCTCACCCCGGATATCATCATACAGACTGCCATTGTTCAAGGGGTGCCGAGTATCAACGATACTGGCTACCATGAAATTGTTGCTAGCGTGAGTGATGGCCACGGTGGTTACGATACTCTATCTTGGACACTTCATGTCATAGTTGCTGACCCGACACCAGTTGAGTTCACCACGTTCAGCGCGGTTGCTATCGAAGGGAAAGTACACCTTTCCTGGACAACAGCCACCGAAACCAATAACTATGGTTTCCAAGTTGAACGCCAGAAGCTCGGCGGAGTCTATGAGACCATAGGTTATGTACCTGGTCGTGGAACCACTGCAACTATCAGTCATTACAACTTTACAGACGACTGGGTAACCACAGGTACATATCTCTATCGGCTCAAACAGATAGACTACGACGGAACTTATGAATATTCCGATACCATTGAAATCACTGTAGGTGCTCCCCTAGAGTTCTCACTATCTCAGAACTATCCCAACCCATTCAATCCGGTAACGACCATTCGTTACGAGATACCTCACGCTAGTGAGGTGCAACTCACCGTTTATAACCTGCTAGGGCAGGAAGTAGAGGTACTTATTAATGAGTACCAAACACCAGGAGTCTATGAGGCCTCATTCGACGCTTCAACACTTCCTTCTGGAACCTACTTTTACCGCCTCCAAGCAGGCGACTATACAAAAACAAACAAAATGGTTCTCCTTAAATGAGAACCGAAACTTGTCCGCCTTGGGCGGATCCTACCGAATTTTAGTGCGAGAGGAACCCAATACCTTCCGCACTTTTTTATTTGACTTGACGTGATTTTTATTGGTAGTATTATTACTCTAGAAACCTAGGTATTTAAATCTTACTATGGAAGAAAAAGCTACAAAAGTTTTAGTGGAGCACGGCGAACGTTTAGCTAACATCGAGCGCAAGCTTGATGCTACGTTAAGGCGTGATGAATACTTGGCAGGGTATGATCAGATGATGAGCATTTTACGCCGCTTGGACCAAGAGCGTATCTTTACTGTTGAGTGGGTGCGCCGGATTGAGGAGGAGGTTGAACGTCATACCAAAGAACTGGCTGAAGTAAAGCAGCAGCTCAAGATAGCGTAAGGACTTAGCCTATTTTGTAGTAGTTAGACGGTAGCCTTTTGACAGCTATCATTTTTGTTGTATACTAACTTGTTAAGTTCTTTTTTTAATGTAATTAATGAAGGTAGAAGGAACTTAACGTTTAGTTCGTTAATAAATAATTGGAACCGCGGAGCCTTAATTCGTGATTCTTAATTCATAACTCGTCCGCCTTGGGCGGATTCTAAAATAAAAACAAAAGGAGGCAGCCATGAAACGGCTTGCAATGTTCGTAGTAGTTATAATTGCGCTCGCCGTTTCAACGGTAAGCGCGCAGTGGTTTAGGGTTGAGCTCCCCGGCCCCCCATCGGGTTTTAATGATATCATTTTTAGTGACACTCTTAATGGATGGGCTGTAGGAAACAATAAAATAGTGAAATCCACAAATGGTGGACGCGATTGGGCAGATGTAGCAAGTTTGCCTTCGGGTATCTACGATTACGTAACTATTCACATAGAAGGCGAAACCGTATGGGTCGCGGGTTCAAGCGGTTTTGGCAGCGGTCCTGGTATATTGGCTAGTACAACTACCAATGGAAATAGCTGGAACACCATATCACATCCCGCAGGCAATAGCCGCTGGTGGGATATGAAACACTTCGGTTCCAAACTTGTAGTTGCAGGTGGTTACTGGATGAACTCGTGGGATCAATACGGCCTATTGCTCTATTCAACGGATAAGGGGGTTTCATGGCAACTGATTCAGTTTCCGCAATATGGGGGACTACGAAGTATTGCTGTAGTGAACGATTCTGTAGCTTGGATCGCTGGCCTTAAGGGAACACTTATAAAAACGACTGACGGCGGCAATACGTGGATTGACCACGCTATCGTAAACGACACCTCGGTGAACCACAATTTCCTTTCCTTCAGTCCGTCGGGTCAGACCGGTTATCTTGAATGGTCTAATGGAGTCACATGGGAATATGGTGGTTATCGAACTACTGATGGAGGTGCTTCATGGTTGCCGTACACACCAAAACCTTCATACCTGCCTCGTGATGCCATAGTCATCAATGATCAAGTTGCATACGTTGCGGTAGGGCTTGGTTCCGAGAACCAGATTATGAAGACCACCGACGCAGGAGAGACCTTCCAGCCTAGTAGTATTGGGTACGACTCAGACTTTCTGCGTGCATGCTTTATAGACGAGCGCCACATGTGGTTCGTGGGGCAGTTCCATGTCTACTATTATGATTACCAGACCCAGAACAATAGCCCCAACTTTGTTGGGCCATTGCCCCCAACCACAGCAACCGTAGGAGAGCCTTACGATGTTGTGGTAATGGCTGAGGATGTTGATAACGACACCCTAGCCTTTACCTTATTGGAAAAACCAGGATTTCTGTCGTTCCTGATAGAGCTTGAGAGCTCTATCCTCACTGCCCATTTCGTAGGCACGCCAACAATGGCAGATACCGGTTTTCACCCAATTTCTGTCATGGTGGAAGACGGCAGGGGAGGTAGCGATACTCTAAGCTGGGTATTGCACGTTGAAGTGCCAGTGCCAGTTGAGCTAACTACGTTTAGCGCAGTTGCAATAGAAGGGAAAGTATATCTTTCCTGGATAACGGCAACTGAGCTGAATAACAGTGGTTTCGAGATAGAGAGACAAGCTGTAGGCCAAGCCTATACCACAGTGGCATTCGTGCCTGGCCATGGGACTACTCCCGTTCCTCATTACTATAGTTTTGTGGACAATAGTGCACTATCAGGCATTTACCTCTACCGTTTGAAGCAAGTGGACTTTGATGGCACATACGAATACAGCGATTCTTTCGCTGTTACTGTTGGTGCTCCCCTAGAGTTCTCGCTTAGCCAGAACTATCCAAACCCATTCAATCCGGTAACAGTAATTAGTTACCAGATACCCAATACCACCCATGTTCGATTGGTTGTTTACGACCTAGTCGGACAAGAGGTGGCCATACTGGTCAACGAGGAGCTGCCGCCCGGTAGCTACACGGCTGAATTCATCGGCCAAAACCTCCCCAGTGGAACCTACTTTTACCAGCTCCAAGCTGGACCGTTCACAAAAACAAACAAAATGGTGCTCACCAAGTAGCACCACCCTACCGAAATTTAGTGCGAAAGGAATCCAATACCTTCCGCACTTTTTTGTTTGACTTGACTTTTTGGAAGGGAGCTTGTAAGCTCGTGGCAAAACAAAAAACAATAAATAAAGGAGGTAAATCTAATGGTTAACACAGTTCGTACCCAATCTCAGTACTACCACTCGGAAAAAGAAGAAAAAAAGGGGTCGGTAACGCCGCAGTTGGCCGTAGTCTTGTTCGTCATACTGGCGCTAATCTTAGGAGCTTCATTGTTCTTTTATTTTGAAGAATTTAAGCCCCTAGCCGCTCTTACTTATATTGTACTTGCTGTCGGCGTGCTGTCCTTCCTACTTACTATTTCAGCCTGCGATTTTTGGAAGGAATCCATAATGTTGCAGCACTTTGCCAGTCAAATGAGTGTCGCCGCTGTAGGTTTATCGGTTGCAGGTGTTTGGCTGGGGCCAGCTGGGTTTTACTTTGGCCTTATACCTATATTGTTCTACGTGCTGTGGTATCTTTTGGGCGACTGGTCAAAAACAAAGACTAGCGGCCGAACATACTTTTTATTACATGCGCTTACTTGTGCTACGGCTTTCGCCCTTGGCTACGTCTGGCTGAGGTTCTGAAATAATTTAAATCCCTCCCAAACAAAGATGCTGTGCGTAAAAGGGTGTAGAGCGTTTCTCCAACGTTTTACACCCTTATTTATATACAAAAAGCCCCCCGGACTTTCTGGAGGGCGGCACGACAAGGCAGGTTTAAGTAGGGGTTAGGCCGCGACCTTGGCCAGGGTTTTAATACAACTAGTGCATACACGCAAACGCTTGCCCTCCACCACCTTGCTTTGCAAGTTTAGGTGTTGGCGCTTTATGGTTTTAATATTGGAGTGACTGCGGGAAAGGGCTTTGTAATAACCGCGTCCACATTTGTCGCAAGTTCGAGCCATAGCGAGAAAAAAGGAGGTAGTATATAGTTAAACTAGCTAGTAGCTAGTAGGGAGTAGCAAGTAGTGAGAAAACTAAGACTGGTTTAGTGTAGCAGGTCCACTTAAATCGTCAAGGCTATGGAAAACACCATACAACTTTTGTTCTTTATTCTGGTCATTATCCCTTCGGCCATTCTGCACGAATGGGCGCATGGGTTCGCGGCCGATAAGCTGGGGGACCCTACCCCGCGCCTGGCTGGGCGGCTGACAATAAACCCCATTCCGCACATAGACATTTGGGGCACGCTGTTGCTGCCTTTTTTGCTGTTCTTTTTAACCAGCGGTAGTTTCCTGTTCGCTTACGCCAAGCCCGTGCCTTTTAACCCCCTGGCTTTGCGCCTGCGGCGCTGGGGGCCGGCAGTGGTGGGCCTAGCCGGACCAGCGGCGAACCTGGTGCTGGCTTTTGGCCTGGGGCTGTTCGTGCGGTTTATGGATCCCTCTACCTTTACCGTGTTCCTTTCCATTGTGGTGTACGCTAACGTTCTCTTGGCGGTGTTTAACCTGGTGCCCATTCCGCCGTTGGATGGCAGCCACGTGCTGTTCTCCTTCCTGCCGGACAGTTTGTACAGCTTTAAAGTTTGGCTGCAGCGCTTTGGGTTTATTATTCTTATTTTCTTCCTTCTGTTCCTATTCGATTGGCTGCAGCCGATAATGGCTTGGCTCTATTACCTTGCCGCCGGTCAGTTTTTGTTGTAGTTCAGCAGTGCTCGATTCCTACCGCCCCCGCCAACAATCCCTTGGTGCTTAACTTAGGGATTTTTGTTATACTTCTGGTTAGATAACTATTAATGGTTGTATAAACAATATGGCAAAAAGAGATACCGGTATTGGCAAGGGCAAAAAATCACGCTCTCACAAAACCAAGAAGCGGCTAGAGATAAAGCGGCTTATGCTGGAAGCCAGGAAGCAAACGCATAAGTATAAGCGAAATTTACAGAAAAAATTCCATTCTTAAAACTCCTTGAGTTCGATTGCTGGTCCCAGCTTCATGCCAGAGAGCCATATTCAGGTTGCAGAATATAAATTAGTAAAATTCTCCTGAATAATTGTTCGAACACCGTTCCATCAGGCTCGTAAATAATTTTAGCGCTCATATAATTGAGTAATGGAAAACGGAATTGAAAAGGGCCCGGAACGGATACTAACAAAAGAAGAAGTGTTAGAAGTCATTTCTCGTTTTGTAGAAAACCCCGTACTCGTACGTGAATTATTTGACGAACAAGGGCTCTATTTGCTTGAAGTAAAAGGCGCAAGTGAAGAGCAGGGTGAAATTATCCAATATGAGTACATGAGGAAAGGAAGGTTTCCAAACCATAACGAGGCATCAGAATCTGCGATTTACCGTGTGTATTACCAGGGTGAAATGGCAGTGGGTGGAGATAAAATTGTGGTATACAAATCTGAAACAGGGGAGTGGGAAGAAGTAAAATGAGCCCCGACTTCAGGGCCTGAAAACTATTTATGAACAGCAAGCTCATAATTTTTATAACTGGTGCCTCGGGCGTGGGTAAGACTACCCTGCTAGATAACTTGAAACTAAAATTTTCTGATAGAAAAAATTGGGAATTTTTAAAGTTCGATTCCATGGATGTTCCTTCTACAGAGGAAATGATTAAAGAATATGGTTCAGCAGAAAATTGGCAACGCACTAAGACCTACGAGTGGATAAATAAAATGGTTACGGCTTTTTTGGACAAAGAAGTAATAATTATGGATGGCCAGGCAAACCTTGAATTTATAAAAGCCGGTTTTGCAATACAGAGCTTTAAGAAATATAAGATAGTTTTGATAGATTGCGGGCAGGAGATAATGGTAAAAAGGTTAGTTGACGGGAGGCAACAGGCTTGGCTTGCTAGCGAAGACATGAAAAATTGGCTGAAATTTTTACGTAAACAGGCGGAGAGCTTTGGTGAGCCTATTATTGATACTTCTTCTGCTACTCCCCACCAGGTTGCAGAACAATTCATACAGGTTTTAAAGAGCTGCGGAGTTAAAACCTAAGCCGCCATAACTAATTATTTCTCGAGTGTCGTTTTACAAGGCCAAGTTAGGATTACGTAATTAGTTACGTAACAAGTCCTGTCTGCCGCAGGTAGATGCGTATCTGCCGCCCTAGGTGGCGGTTTTTGGTATTGACTTTTGGACCCCCATATATTAAGGTTGCGAAAAAGGAATTAAATAACACATTAACAAAACATTCTCTTGGAAAGGAGATGCTATGAAAATAACAACAGAATTACTCGCCCCATACGCTGGCGGGCAGATGGAGGTTCAGAACAGCAAAGAGGGGTACATTTACTGCGGAGAAATTGCCGCTGTCACAGTGGAGGATGGCGAGCTCCACGTTACGTGGGCTTGGGTAGCCAAAGGAGAAAGTTACCCCCCGATACCGAAGCAGTGGGTTAAGGCCAATGAACTGAATTACCGTGCTTCCTTGTGGATTGGAGCCGTTATTGGGCTTGGTGATAGCCGTTTGTGTTTTACCCTGGTTACGGGTGATGCCATCATTTTTTCTCCGCGCGGGCACGGAAACAACCTTAATCCTGCGAAAGTTGAAGGCCTCCAGTTAGCCGAGAAGGCATCCGGCTGAAATTTTTGTAAGTGAATAAGGCCCCGTAATTTCTATAATGCGGGGCTTTTTTATTTTGGCCGAACAGATTCGTGGCTGAGCTGGGACTTGACGGCAACTGGGCTACTTGGTACACTCCGACGCGGAACTAAACCCTATTTTTTTATACCTAGCGAATGCCAACTATTAACCAGCTTGTCCGGCACAGCCGCAAGAGCGCAGGGCGTAAGTCCAAAACCCCGGCTCTGGAACCGGTTTTGAACACCGAGAAGCGCCTGCGCACCGACCTGCCCAAAGGCAGCCCGTTCAAGCGCGGGGTTTGTCTTAAGGTAACTACTATGACCCCCAAAAAGCCGAACTCGGCTCTGCGCAAGATCGCCCGCGTGAGGCTTTCCAACGGTATGGAGGTAACAGCCTACATTCCGGGTGTGGGGCACAACCTACAGGAGCACTCCATTGTTATGATCCGCGGCGGCCGCGTGAAGGATTTGCCAGGCGTGCGCTATCACATTGTGCGCGGCGTGTACGACACAACGGGCGTGGAGAACCGTAAACAAGGCCGCAGTTTGTACGGCGTAAAGAAGAAGTAACCTTATGCGAGGCAAAAAGCAAGCACCCCGGCGTGTTATTCTCCCCGACCCACAGTACCAGAGCGTACTGGTGGCCAAGTTTATAAACAAAATTATGGAGCGGGGCAAGAAGACTGTGGCGCGCAAGATAGTGTACCAGGCGTTTGACGTGGTGCACGAGAAGACTAAGGAGGACCCGCGGGACGTCTTTGAATTAGCCTTGAAGAATGTGGCGCCTCAGGTGGAAGTGAAATCACGGCGCGTGGGCGGTGCCAACTACCAAGTGCCGGTGGAGGTGCGCGGTGACAGGCGGCAGGCCCTGGCTTTCCGCTGGCTCATTGAGGCGGCCAACGGCAAAAAGGGGAGGCCCATGCACTTAAAGCTGGCCGAGGAGCTGGTGCTGGCGTCCAAGAACGAGGGCGACGCCATTAAGAAGAAGATGGATGTGCACCGCATGGCCGAGGCCAACCGTGCCTTTGCCCATTTCGCGTAGCAGTAGGAGAATAGAGTGAAGAGTAAGGGTATGGCAGAGAAGTTACCTGGGCCTGAGGTCAGCGACGAGCATTTGCAAATACTCCATTTGTTAATAGATTCCTTGCTCATTAGTGCAGATGCACCCGCAAGGATTCCAGATATTCCGTCACCGGAGGATAAGAGCTGGCAAGCGAAGCACCAACGCGGCATAGAGAACGAGCGTGAGCGGGCAGAACGTACTACAGAAGATAAATTGTCGGCTATACATGGTTTAGCCGAGCAGATTTATTTAACGTACAGAACCGGTTTAGAGCCTGATGAACAGTATTTAAAAGGTATAGCAGAACTGGCAGCAGATTATTTTCATCCTGATTGGCATGAAACAGCTGCCGACAATTATCAGTGGGATTTAAAGAGGAAGCGTTGGGAAGAAGGTAAAGAGCAGCGGATAACTACGTTAATTGAAGATCTACGTTCCAGAAGTGTAAACTAGAGTCATTTTTTATTTTTGATTTTTTCGTATGCCGCGTGAATATAGTTTGGAGCAAACCCGTAACATCGGCGTTATTGCGCACATAGACGCGGGTAAAACCACCGTGAGTGAGAGGATTTTGTTTTACACGGGCAAGAAGCACAAAATTGGCGAGGTGCACGAGGGCGAGGCCACCATGGACTGGATGGAGCAGGAGCAGGAGCGCGGGATTACCATTACCGCCGCCGCCACGACCTGCTTTTGGAAAGGCTTCCGTCTTAATCTTATTGACACGCCGGGGCACATAGACTTTACCGTGGAGGTAAAACGCAGCTTGCGTGTACTGGACGGCGGCGTGGTGGTGTTCGACGGCGTAGCTGGCGTGGAGCCCCAGTCGGAAACGAACTGGCGCTATGCCGACGACTATGGTACCCCCCGGATTTGCTTTATTAACAAAATGGACCGCATGGGCGCGGATTTTTACGCCGACATGGCCAGCATTCATGAGCGGCTGACCAAGAGCGCTTGTGCCGTGCAGCTACCTATTGGCGCGGCCGAAACGTTTAAGGGCATTATTGACCTGTTGACTAGGCGAGCGGTTATTTACAAAGATGACCTGGGCAAAGAGTGGGACGACGGCGAAGTGCCGGAGGACATGAAGGACAAGGTGGAGGAGTATCGGCACAAACTGGTGGAAGCCATTGCCGAGAATGATGAGCAGCTCTTGGCTATGTATTTGGAAGGCAAGGAAATACCAGTACCCGACCTAAAGCGAACTTTGCGCCAGGCCTGCATTGCCAATAAGCTCGTGCCGGTATTTTGCGGTTCGGCCCTTAAGAACAGGGGCGTGCAGTTCATGTTGGACGGCGTGGTGGATTACCTGCCTTCGCCCCTGGAAGTGGCGGCCATTAAGGCGCATGACCCCAAAACCGGTGAGGTTATGGAGCGCCATGCCTCGGACAGCGAGCCCTTCACAGCCCTGGCTTTCAAAATAGCGACCGACCCGTTCGTGGGCAAGCTGGCCTTTTTCCGCGTTTACTCCGGCTCGCTTAAAGCCGGCTCTTACGTATTGAATGCTTCCACCGGCGAGAAGGAGCGCATTAGTCGCATTGTTCGGTTGCACGCCAATTCGCGTGAAGACGTGACCGAGGTATTTGCTGGTGAGATTGCGGCCGCGGTCGGGCTTAAGGCCACCACTACCGGTAACACCTTGTGCGATGTGGACCACCCGGTGCTGTTGGAATCAATCGTATTCCCCGAGCCGGTTATTTCCTTGGCCATCGAGCCCAAGACCAAGGTGGATCAGGACAAGATGGGTGTGGCCTTGCAGAAGCTGGCCGAGGAGGACCCCACCTTCCGTGTGCGCTCCAACGAGGAGACGGGGCAGTTGATTATTTGGGGCATGGGTGAGCTTCACTTGGAGATAATTGTGGAACGTATGAAACGGGAGTTCAAAGTGGAGGCCAATGTGGGCAAACCGCAGGTGGCTTACAAGGAAACCGTTACCCGCGCGGCCCAGGCCGAAGGCAAGTACATTCGTCAGACCGGCGGCCATGGGCAGTACGGGCACTGCTGGTTGCGCGTGGAACCGCAAACCGAGAAAGGAAAGGGTTTTGAATTCTTGGATGAGGTTCGGGGCGGTGTTATTCCACGAGAGTTCATTAAGCCGATTGAAAAGGGAGTTATCGAAGCCACGGAGAACGGCGTGTTGGCTGGCTATCCGGTAGTGGACGTAAGGGTGGCGGTGTACGACGGCAGTTACCACGACGTAGATTCTTCCGAAGCGGCTTTTAAGATTGCCGGTTCCATCGCGTTCCAGGCGGCGTTCAAACAAGCCGGCCCGGTTATCCTGGAGCCGGTTATGAAAGTGGAGGTTATTATGCCGGAGGTGAACATGGGTGACGTGATTGGCGATTTAAATTCCAAGCGTGGGCAGATTAAAGAAATGCGCGAGCGCGGCGGTTTGCGCGTAGTGGACGCCGAGGTACCACTCTCAGAGATGTTTGGTTACGCTACCAATCTACGCTCCATGACCCAAGGGCGTGGCAGCTACACCATGGAGTTCGACCACTACGCCCAGGTGCCGCGGCACATAGCCGAGGAGATTATTGGTGACGGCAAGACCGGGCGCTAAGTGCAGAGGCGCATATTATGCCAGCCCTTATTGATCTAGAACAGCTAAATCGCGTGTTCATGAACCGCGGCGAGCGGCCCGTGCTGGTATTGCCCGGGCGTGAACCTTTGGTGGTGGTGCCGCTTTCAGAGTATGAACGGTTGGTGCAGGGGGCTCCTAAGCGCGGACCAGCCAAATCCGCTATTGTTAGCCAAGATAAACCCCAACTTGAGGCCAAGCCAGTTGCCCCGACAGTGGAACTAGTAGACCCGCTCCAAGGAGGGGTGACTGATGATGACCAGTACTTTCCCGAGCCGCTCTAGTCTGGGTGTAAAAGGTGGGGAAAAGTCAATTTCGTGAGTCCCCTTGCCAAACGACTGCGCCCGTGCTACGGTGAACAAGCTCATTTGCCAGATTATCGTGTTTTTACTGTTATTTTTTTACCCATAACCCATTAAACCTTAAATATTTAGCTGTCCTAGTTAGCCCCAGGTTACCCCAATTTGCCACCCCGTTAAGTTCGCTTACGGGGGTGCTCAGGAGGGTCGGGCGGCAGGAGTTAAGGAGACTGAAACCATGGCAGAGAAATTTGATCGTTCTAAGCCGCACATCAACGTAGGTACGATTGGCCACGTTGACCACGGCAAAACCACGCTCACCGCAGCCCTACTGCAGGTGCTTAAGCTTACCGGGCACAAGTCCCAAGACAAGAGCGTGGACCAAATTGATAACGCGCCGGAAGAAAAGGCGCGCGGTATCACCATTAACACCGCTCACGTTGAGTACGAATCGGACGTTAGGCACTATGCTCACGTGGATTGTCCGGGCCACGCCGACTACGTGAAAAACATGATCACGGGCGCGGCGCAGATGGATGGCGCCATTTTGGTGGTGTCCGCCGCCGACGGCCCTATGCCGCAAACGCGCGAGCACATTCTGTTGGCTCGTCAGGTTGGCGTGCCTTACATTGTGGTTTTCCTGAACAAGATTGATATGGTGGACGAAAAAGACCTGGTGGACCTGGTGGAAGAGGAAGTGCGCGACCTGTTGAAGAAGTACGAATTTCCGGGCGATAAAACCCCCATTATCCGCGGTAGCGCCTTGAAGGCGCTGGAAGCGGCCAAGGCTGGCAAGGTAGATGACGAATCGGTTAAGCAGATCCTTGAGTTGGTGAAGGTTTTGGATGAGTACATCCCCGAGCCCGTGCGTGATATCGATAAGCCGTTTCTCATGCCGGTGGAGGACATTTTCTCCATCGAAGGCCGTGGTACAGTGGTAACCGGTCGTATTGAGCGCGGCATTATTAAGGTGAACGATGAAGTTGAGGTCGTTGGTATTAAAGATACCCAGAAGACCGTGATTACCGGCATCGAGATGTTCAACAAGTCTCTGGACGAGGGCCGCGCCGGTGATAACGCCGGGCTGCTCCTGCGTGGTTTGAAGAAGGATGATGTGGAGCGCGGCCAGGTGGTGGCCAAGCCAGGTAGCGTAACGCCACACACCGAGTTCGAGGCCGAGGTGTACGTGCTGTCCAAAGAAGAGGGCGGCCGTCACACGCCGTTCGTCAAGGGCTACAAGCCTCAGTTCTACATCCGCACTACCGACGTAACGGGCGAGGTTGGTTTACCCGAGGGCGCCGAAATGGTGATGCCGGGCGATAATGTGAAAGTTACCGTAAAGCTCATTACCCCAGTGGCGTTGGAGGAAAAGATTCGTTTCGCCATTCGCGAGGGTGGCCACACTGTGGCCTCGGGCGTAGTGAGTAAGATTATTAAGTAATCTTTCAGTATTCAAGTAATCCGCGTGGCATGAGCACAGCTAAGGTTGAGCACAAAACAAAAGCAACTGCTGCGCCAGCAGAGGAAGAAGTTCGTTCACGCCTTCGTATCCGCATTCGGGCGTACGACCACAAGATTATCGACCAAGCCGTGCGCACCATCTTGGAGACCGCGGTGAGGACCAACGCCCAGGTGGTGGGGCCGATACCCTTGCCCACTGAGCGTTCTCGTTACAGTGTTATCCGCTCTTCGTTCATCGATAAGAATTCCCAGGAACAGTACGAAATGCGCGTGCACAAGCGCCTCCTGGACATCATGGAACCAACCGCCAAGACCATCGACGCCTTAACCAACTTAAATTTGCCTGCCGGCGTCGACGTAGAGATAAAAATGTAACTACCTTATCCTTTTTACTCAGTTCATGCTCGTGCCAGCATCGCGCACGGTCCGCCCTATAGGTGGAAACCTGCGACAGCCCGCACTCGGAGCATCTGGAGTACTCACTCACTTTTATCACCCACCTTCCCTATTCGTATGTTCAGTAAAACCGTTTGCCGATTCAGAGAGGTGCGAGAGAGTGTTCGGCGAATGGTTTTTTAGCTCACGCGTTATGCCTAAGGTCATTCTAGCTTACAAGGTAAACATGTCCCGTACCTTCCGTGAAGATGGTACGATGGTGCCTGTGACTGTGCTGAAGGCTGGCCCATGCGTGGTAACGCAGGTGAAGGATGAGGCCAAGAACGGCTACCGTGCGGTGCAGGTTGGTTTTGGCGAAGTGAAAGCGCCGGCCAGCAAAGCGCGCGCCGGACACCTGAAGGCCGTGGGGAAGAACCTCAGGCACCTGAAAGAATTTCGTGTGACGGAGGGTGAGTTTGTCGTGGGTCAGGTACTGGACGTAACGCAATTCGCGCCCGGCGACGTGGTGGACGTGGTAGGCACGTCCAAGGGGCGCGGTTTCCAGGGTGTGGTGAAGCGGCACGGTTTCCACGGGCACCCGGCTTCGCACGGCCACAAAGATCAGGCCCGCATGCCTGGTTCCATTGGCGCGGGCGGTGTACAGCACGTGCGTAAGGGTATGCGTATGGCGGGCCGTATGGGCGGTGCGCGTGTGACGGCTCAAAATCTTACCGTGGTGGAAGTGCACCCCGAGCAGAATGAGTTGTGGCTTAAGGGTGCGGTACCGGGCGCGCCGCGCGGTTTACTGGTGATACGCACGGCTTAGAGTTATAGCTATTATACTATGGCAACCACAGATCACATTACGGTAGTGAATGCCCAGGGCGAAGCGGTGCGTGAGCTCGCGTTGCCCGAGGCGGTGCGCACGCGTTCCCTAAAATCCGGTTTGGTGCATCAGGTGGTGGTGGCGTATGCGGCCAACCGCCGCGCTGGCACGGCGCACACTAAAACACGGGACGAGGTGGCTGGCGGCGGCCGGAAGCCATGGCGTCAAAAGGGTACTGGGCGAGCCAGGCACGGCTCTATCCGTTCACCATTATGGGTGGGTGGTGGGGTGGTGTTTGGTCCGCGTTCTACCCGCAACTATACTCAGCGTTTGCCGCGTGAGCTGAAAAATCAGGCACGGGCTATGGTGGTGGGGGATTACCTCGCTTCGGCTAAGGTAACGGTGGTGAACGAGTTGCCGCAGGCCGACAAAACCAAGGTTTTTGCTACGCTCTTCAAGGATCTTAAATTGTCGGGGCGGCGTACGCTCGTGCTTTTAACCTCTTCCGAGCAGTCATTGCGACGGGGGTTGATGAATTTGCCCAAGGTTGAGGTAATGGGAGTGCGGGAGTTCAATGCCTACGATGGTCTTCGTTATCCACGCTGGCTGGTATCCCAAGCGGGAGCCGCCGAGCTTATAAAGTTCGTGTAACCGTATGGCGCTATTCAACAAAAAAATGACTCCTTCGCCACAGCGGGGCGCGAAGCCCACGGCTGTTACCTATCAGCTGCGTGCGGGAGCAGCCTTGTTGCCGGTGGCAACAGAGAAGGCGACTCGTTTACAGCAGAGCGGACAGTACACATTCGCCGTGCGAGGCCAGGTAACCAAGTTGGAGATTAAGCGGGCGGTGGAATCGGTTTTTGGTGTGCGCGTGTTGGGAGTGAATAGCGTGAGTTTGCCAGGCAAGGTGGTGCGTCGGGGGCGCACGGCGGGCCGCCAGCGGGCGCGCCGGCATTTGGTGGTGCGTTTGGGCGCCGGACAAACCATAGACCTTAGCCGAGGGATGTAAGCTATGCCAGTTAAACTCTATCAACCTATTACTCCGGGCCGCCGTCATGCTGGCGTGCTGCAGGCCGAGCTTACGAATAAGCGGCCGGAGAAGCGCTTGGTGCGTGGCGCTGGGAAGAGTGGCGGGCGCAACGCTCAGGGTAAAATTACCGTGCGGCACCGCGGCGGCGGCGCTAAGCGACTGTTGCGGCTGGTCGATTTTAAGCGCGACAAGTTCGACGTGGCGGCGCGTGTGGCCGCTCTGGAATATGATCCCTCGCGCACGGCTAATTTGGCCCTCTTGCACTATCATGACGGCGATAAGCGCTATGTTATCGCCCCCGAAGGCTTGCAAGTGGGCGAGCAGGTGATGTCTTCCCAGAAATCTATTGAGGTTAAGGTGGGCAACCGTTTACCTTTAAAGTTTGTGCCGCCGGGCATGCAGGTGCACGATGTAGAGCTTAGCCCGGGCCGGGGTGGCGTTATGGTACGCTCGGCCGGTTCGTGGGCCACGTTGATGTCATTGGAAGTCGGGCAGGCGCGTTTGAAATTACCTTCGGGCGAAACCCGTAGCGTGTCTGAGATGTGCCTAGCCACCGTGGGGCAAGTTGGTAACGTGGATCACAGCAACGTTCGCTTGGGCAAGGCCGGGCGGATGCGGCACCTTGGTTTCCGCCCCACCGTGCGCGGTAAGGCCATGAACCCGGTTGACCATCCCCATGGCGGTGGTGAAGGGCACAACCCCATTGGTATGAAGCACCCCAAGACCCCTTGGGGCAAGCCGGCGCTAGGCGTGCGTACGCGTCGGGCCCACAAGGCTTCCAACCGTTTTATCATTTCGCGCCGCCGTAAGCAGCGCTAGCAATATTTTATGTCACGCAGCCTCAAAAAAGGACCGTTCGTGGACGCCAAGCTTTTAAAGAAGCTCAGCCGGGTTAAGCCAGGCGACAAAACTATAGTGAAGACCTGGTCGCGGGATTCCACCATTACCCCTGAGATGGTAGGCTACACCATTGCTGTGCACAACGGCCGAGCACATCTACCAGTGCTCATTGTTGAGGATATGGTAGGCCACCGTTTAGGTGAGTTCGCGCCCACCCGTAAATTCAGTGGCCATGGCGGGCGTATGGCGCGCGAGCAGGCGGCGGCAGCCCAGGCCGCGGCGGCAGCCCCGGTAGCGCCGGCAGATCCTAAGGCACCAGCTAAGTAATCTTGAAGTATGGAAGTACGTGCTAAACTCATGAATCTGCGCGCTTCACCCCGTAAGCTCAAACTGGTTGTAGATCTCGTGCGTGGACGCAAGCTCACTGAGGCGCTACGCCAGCTGGACGCCATGCCACAGGGTGTGGCTCGGCCGGTGGCGAAGCTCTTGCGCTCGGCGGCCGCTAATGCTAAGAACAATCATAAACTAGAGAGTGAGCTGTGGTTGACGCGTGTTGAGGTCGGGCAAGGCCAAGTGCTTAAGCGCTGGCGCCCGGCGGCTCACGGTTCCGCTCATCCAATTCGTCGCCCCACCGCCCATATTAAGCTGGTGGTGAGCGACGTTAAACCGGCCGCCAAGAGCCACGCTCGCTAAATTGAACGACTATGGGACAGAAGGTACATCCTAAGATATTCCGCATCGGCGTCATTTACTCGTGGAAGTCGCGCTGGTTCTCCAACCGCAATTACCGTGAGCAGCTGAAGGCCGATATCCGTCTACGGCGCTGGCTTAAAGGCAAGCTCCGCGGCTCTTCGGTGGCGGGTATTGAGGTAGAGCGCGGCGCTTCCAGCCTGACCGTGAACATCCAAACAGCTAAGCCCGGCATGGTTATTGGCCGTGGCGGGGCTCAGGTGGAAGAGCTTAAGAAGGCTATTAAGCAGCAGTTCTTAAAGCCAGGGGACAGTTTACAGCTTAACATTCAGGAGGTGGCCAACCCCATGCTTTCAGCCGAGGTGGTAGCGGAAGGTATGGCCTTGGAACTTGAGCGACGTATGCCTTTCCGGCGGGTGATGAAGCAGGCCATGGACCAGGCCATGAAAGCAGGAGCGTTGGGGGTAAAGGTAATGGTAGGCGGAAGGCTGAATGGCGCCGAGATCGCCCGCAGCGAGAAACTCAGTGTGGGTAAGGTGCCCTTGCACACACTGCGGGCGGATATTGATTACTCGCGCACTGGAGCCCGCACGACCTATGGTGTGATTGGGGTGAAGGTATGGATTAATCGCGGTGAGGTTGCCCCACAGTCGAATCCGATAAGTCTTACTCGTCCGAGCGGTGGTCGGGGGCCTAAAAGTTAATTTTTGCATATGTTGATACCAAAGAAAGTAAAATATCGTAAGAGCCATCGCGGCGACCAGATTCGCGGCAAAGCCAGCCGTAAGATTACGTTGAGTTTTGGGGATTTTGGTTTGCGTTCTCTGGAGGCGGGGTGGATAACATCGCGCCAGTTGGAAGCGGCCCGCCGCGCTATTACCGGCAACTTACAGCGCAAGGGCAAGCTGTGGATCCGCGTCTTCCCTGACAAGTCGGTAACGGTGAAAGGCAACGAGATCCGCATGGGTGGCGGTAAGGGCGCGGTTGATCACTACGTAGCGCCGATCCGGCCTGGCACGATACTCTTTGAGGTGGACGGCGTAACACTGGAGCAAGCCACGGTGGCCCTCAAATTAGCTGCCTACAAGTTGCCGGTAAAAACAGTCATCGCTAAGAAGTCGGTTGGGTAAGGCGATTTGGCATATGAAGCTTCCCATGAAAGACATTCGCACCAAGGAACGGCCCGAGCTGGATCGTTTACTCAAGGAAACCCAAATCGAAATCCGTCAGCTCAAGGTGAAAGTGGCGGCCCAGGACCTTAAGGATGTTCGTGCCCTGCGTAGTTTGCGCCGTTCAGTCGCCCGCTTGAGCACCCGTTTAAGTGAAATCAAGAGGGTTAAATCATAACACGTATGACCATGACACCAGAAAAAGCTAAGAGCACTATTCGACGCCACTTGACGGGTGTGGTGGTGGCGGCACGCACGGACAAGACCCGTCAGGTCGAGGTTACCCGTGTGGTGGCGCACGTTAAGTATGGTAAGCGCTACCGTCTGACACGCCGTTTTGCCGCTCATGATGAGAGTAACAGTTACGCACTCGGTGACCGCGTGGTCATAGAGGCCTGCCGGCCGTACTCCAAAACCAAGCGCTGGCGGATTGTGGAGAAATTAGCCAGCTAAACGCGTATGGTCCAGCTTCGTTCCATGTTGTCCGTAGCCGATAACACTGGCGCCAAAAAGGTGCAGTGCATTAGGGTGCTGGGCGGTTACCAGAAGCGCTATGCCCGTTTAGGCGAGGTGATAACGGCGGTGGTTAAATCCGCCGAACCGCACGGCACTGTGAAGAAGAGCGACGTGGTGCACGCCGTGTTGGTACGCACGCGCAAGGAGTACCGCCGGCCCGACGGTTCCTACATCCGTTTCGACGACAACGCCGTGGTTATTATCGATAAAAAGTCCAAAGAGCCCCGCGGCACGCGTATTTTTGGCCCCATCGCCCGCGAGTTAAGGGCACGTGGTTTCCAAAAGATTATTTCCCTTGCCCCCGAGGTGCTCTAATTCATTTTTCACGTATGATATTCAAGGTAAAAAAGAACGATACCGTTACCGTGCTCTCCGGCCGCGATAAGGGCAAGCAAGGTAAGGTAACTCAGCTTTTCCCCCGCCTCGGATTGCTCGTGGTAGAGGGTGTGAATATGCGCGTGAAGCACCTCAAAACCCGCAAGCGGGGCAGCACGGGCAGTCGCGTACAATACGCCGCTCCCTTGCCGATATCTAAGGTGAGCGTGGTGTGTCCTCACTGTAGCAAGCCTACCCGGGTACGCATTCAGGTAGGGGTCGAAGGACAACGCGCTCGGGTGTGCCGGCACTGTGCACAGAGCTTATAAACCACTCCTTATGTCTTCCCGTCAAGAACACAATTCGTCGCTCCGCACCCATTACCTCAAGCAGGTGGTGCCTGTCTTGCAGCAGGAGTTCGGTCTGAAGAACGTTATGGCTGTACCTAAACTTGCCAAGGTGGTGCTGAACGTGGGGCTGAGCCAGGGGACTCATGAAGGAAAGCTTCAAGAAGTCGTGCTGAATACCTTAAGTCGTGTGACCGGACAAAAGCCGGTGCTCACCCGCGCCAAGAAGTCCATTTCCAATTTCAAGATCCGTCAGGGTATGGTGGTGGGAGCCGCCGTCACTTTGCGTGGGGAGCGAATGTACAGTTTTTTGGAAAAGCTCATCCACGTGTCCCTGCCCCGAGTGCGGGATTTCCGCGGCCTGCCGCCTCGCTCAATTGACGCCCAGGGGAATTTGGCCATCGGGTTCCGTGAGCACCTCATTTTTCCCGAGATCCGTTCTGACGAGGTTGAATCCATTCATGGTCTTGAGGTGATCATTGCCACCACCGCCCGCAACCACGAGCGCGGCAAGCGTTTGTTTGAACTTTTAGGATTTCCTTTTGCTAGCTAATATGTCTACCACCAGCCAAGAAGTTAAATCACGCCGTTCACTCACCAATCCTAAGTACTCCACGCGGGTGGTGCGCCGTTGCTGGCGCTGTGGCCGACGTCGCGGGTACATGCGCACGTTCGATTTGTGCCGCATTTGTTTCCGCGAGTTGGCCAATAACGGTGAGTTGCCGGGTATTCGCAAGGCCAGTTAGTCAGTATCACGTAAATGTTTCACTCGTACGATTATGACCGATCCCATTAGTGACATGTTAGCTCGCATTCGCAACGCCGTCTTGGTGCACAAGCCGGACGTGTTGGTGCCCTATTCCAAAATTAAGGCCGGCTTGGCCAATATTATGGCGCAGGAGGGCTACCTGGAGGGTGTGAGTGAGGTTGAATTACCTAGCCGCAGCTTAAAGCTGAAATTGCGCTACGAAGCGGGTCAGCCTGCTATTCGCAATTTGAAGCGCGTAAGTACGCCTGGCCGGCGGCACTACGTAAAGTACGGTGAACAGCCCCCGGTATTGTCTGGGCTAGGTATGGCCATTATTTCCACTTCGCAAGGCTTAATGACCAACCGCGATGCTAGAGCCAAACATCTGGGCGGTGAGGTTATTTGTGAAATCTACTAGCCTATGTCCCGCTTAGGTAAATTGGTTATTATTATTCCGTCCGGCGTGCAGGTTGAAAAACAGCCCAATGGTGTGGTGGTAAAAGGCCCCAAGGGTGAGCTGATAGAAACCCTGCCGCGGGAGGTGATGCTCACACAAGAGGGCAACCAGATTACGGTAACGGTACCGCACCCCGGGCAACGGCACGAGCGCGCCCTGTGGGGTTTGGCGCGCCAATTGGTCGCCAACGCCGTTAAGGGTGTGCATGAAGGTTTTGTTAAAAAGTTGGAGATCTCTGGCATTGGGTATAAGGCTCAGGTGGAAGGTAAGGACCTGGTCTTAAACCTCGGTTTTTCGCACCCAGTCCGCTATGCCGTGCCTAGCACCATTACCATTACGGTGGAGAAGAATGTTATTAGCGTGGCGGGGGCTTCCAAACAGCTCGTGGGGCAAACCGCGGCCGAGATTCGTGGCCTGAAACCACCCGAGCCGTACAAGGGTAAAGGTATTCGTTATGCCGGTGAACTCGTGCGCCGCAAGGCTGGCAAGGTGGTAAAATCAGTTGGTACCAAGTAAGGCATTTTATATGGCATACTATAAAGTACAACCTCGTTCTCGCCGACATCGCCGCGTGCGCGCTCGCGTGGCAGGCACGCCAGAGCGTCCGCGTCTGGCTGTTTTCCGTAGCCTTAAGCACATTAGGGCGCAGCTGATTGACGATGTGGCGCAGAAGACCTTGGCGGCCGTGACCGATACCGTAATTGTTGTTAAGGCTAAAACTACTCCGTGTGAGACAGCTCACGCCGTGGGTAAGCTGGTAGCCGAGCGCGCCCGCGCGCTCGGCCTTACGCGCGTGGTGTTTGATCGCGGTGGGTACGCCTACCACGGGCGCGTGCAGGCCTTGGCCGATGGCGCGCGCGAAGGGGGACTTGAGTTTTAGTAATTTCGTCTTGTTGTAACCTATGACTCCACTATCACAACGAAGCAGAGGATTTGGCGGCGGGCGCGGCGGGCGCGGGCCCAGGCGGGAGCGACCGGATGACGGATTTGAGCAGCGGATAGTTGAGCTCGCGCGCGTAACTCGCGTGATGGCCGGCGGCAAGCGCATGCGTTTCCGCGCGTTGGTTGTGCTCGGTAACCGTCAAGGCAAGGTGGGTGCTGGGTTGGCTAAAGGCTCCGACGTGAGCCTAGCGGTGAGCAAGGCCACAGCCAAGGCGCGGCGCGCCATATTGAGCGTTCCTTTGAAGGGTGACACTTTGCCGCATCAAATTACCATTAAGTACAAGAGCGCTCGGGTGCTCCTTAAGCCCGCCCCGACCGGTACCGGTATCATTGCCGGTGGACCGGTACGTGCGGTGCTGGAGCTCGCTGGTGTGCCCAACGTAGTGAGCAAGATTTTAGGTTCTTCCAACAAGATCAATAACGTTCGAGCTGTCATGCAGGCTTTTAGTCAACTCAAATTAAAATCCTAGCATGTCATTAGCATTACATAATTTAAAAGCCAACCGAGGTGCTCGCCGTTCTCGCAAGCGCCTGGGGCGGGGTAACGCTTCCGGGCACGGCACCACGGCTACGCGCGGCACCAAAGGTCAGCGTGCCCGTCAAGGAGGTCGCAAGGGGTTAATTCAGTTTGGTGCTAAGCATTTCGTTTCCCACTTGCCCAAGGTGCGCGGCTTTGAGAGTTTTAAGGCGCAGCCCCAAGTGGTCACCGTAGCAGCGCTCGGTAAGTTCAAGGCCGGCGAAGTGGTTACGCCCGAACTTCTTCAGCGGCGGAAGCTGATTGAGAGTGCCAGCTTGCCTGTTAAGCTTATTGGAGGCGGTAGTGCACCCCAGAAGCTCACAGTTAAGGTTCAGGTGGTTACCGGTGGCGCCCAGAAGGCTATTACAGCGGCGGGCGGTACGGTTGAGATCTTGCCGCCAGTCAAGGTAACGATAAAAAAGTAAAACGTATGTGGCGCAAGCTCCAGCAGATTTGGACCACCCCCGACCTACGTAACAGTATCTTGCTGGTACTCCTGGCTTTGGTTGTTTTTCGTGTAGGTGCGCACCTGCCCATTCCAGGCGTGGATGCCGTGGCCTTGCGCAATTTTTTTGCCCAGAATCAATTTTTGGGACTGCTTAACATTTTCTCCGGCGGCGGGTTGGAGAATTTTTCCGTGGTCATGTTGGGTGTCGGGCCGTACATTACCGCCTCCATCATTGTGCAGCTGTTAACCATGATCGTGCCGCGAATGGAGGAGATATCCAAGGATGGAGAAGCTGGACAACGGCGTATTAACCAGTACACCCGTTACCTCACCGTGCCATTAGCTGTTCTGCAGGGGTACGGCTTTATCGCTATTCTGCGCCAACAGGCAGGCGGGCGGCTGGTGGGTGCGCTCGACCCCTGGCAGTTGGCGGTGAGCTTGGCCATGGTTACGGCCGGAACCATTTTCCTTATGTGGCTCGGAGAGATTATTTCCGAGCGCAAGGTGGGCAACGGCATCAGCTTGCTCATTTTTGCCGGTATCGTGGCCTCTGTACCGCAGCAAATCCAGCAGGTGGCGGCCACTTTCGACCCCACCCAGCTCTTTAGCGTTATTGCGTTCCTAGTGGTGGCTCTGGTTACCGTGGTTGGAGTAGTGGTGGTAACCGAGGCACAACGCAACATTCCGGTGAACTACGCCCGTATGATGCGCGGGCCGCACGCCGTGGGCGGCGCTACTACCCACCTGCCCCTGCGCTTGTTGCAGGCTGGTGTTATCCCTATTATTTTCGCCATTTCCGTTATTCTGTTCCCGCCCATGGTGGCCCAGTTCTTCGTGCGCTCGCAAGCCGATTGGCTGGTGCAAGCAGCTGAGTTCACTATTACATTGTTCCAAAACCAGGTCTTTTACGCCGTTGCCTACTTCGTTTTGGTGTTCGGGTTCACGTATTTTTATACCGCGGTTATTTTTAAACCCGACCAAATTGCCGAGAACTTACAAAAACAGGGCGGGTTCATACCCGGCATTCGCCCGGGCAGTTCCACTGTGGAGCACCTCGGGCAAACTATGAATCGCATCATTTTCCCAGGCGCCCTGTTCCTCTCTGCCATTGCCATACTGCCCCTGGCGTTGCAATCGTTCACTGGTTCGCAACTCTTGGTGATTGGTGGCACTTCCGTGCTTATCGTGGTGCAGGTTGTTATCGAGACCATGCGCCAGATAAACGCGCAACTGGTAATGCGAGATTACGAGGAGCTATAATTTTCTCCTGTGATTTTGTCGGGCTCGCTTAGTTGGCGAGCCTTTTTCTTTCATCATTAAATACGCTACACTTACGAGCGTTATGACAGGTAGCCGTTACATTTTTCTGGGGCCACAAGGCTCGGGCAAGGGTACGCAAGCGCAGGCCTTGGCTGGCTTTTTGGGAGTACCCCACATTTCAACCGGCGAGATATTCAGGCAAATGGCCGCCGCGGGCGACCCCCTGGGCGTTAAGGCCAGGGATGAGTACTTTAGCAAAGGTATTTTGGTGCCAGACGAAGTTACGAACGCCCTGGTCAAGCAGCGTTTACAACAAGCAGATGCGGCTGGCGGATTTATTTTAGACGGCTACCCCAGGAATCTTGTGCAGGCGGAGTTTTTGGCGCGTTTGAACACAGAAGTTGCGGCGATATATTTAACACTGTCGGATGAGGAGGCGGTAAAGCGCATTACCGGGCGCCGCAGCTGTTCGGTCTGTGGCACGGTGTATCACGTACAGTTCAAACCCCCAGTTAAGCCAGACGTGTGCGATAGTGATGGGGCTCCACTGCTTCAGCGGGTGGACGATACTGAACCCTTGGTGCGTGATCGGTTGGTTACTTTTCACAAACAAACAGAGCCGTTGTTGGAATTTTATCGGCAGCGAGGCCAGTTGATTAAGGTTGATGGCACGCCGCCCATACCGGAAGTTACTGCCAGACTCCGAAAGAACTTGGGCGTATGAATTCGTTGGTTAAAACTGCGGCCGAGATTGAGGCTATGAGGGCAGGCGGCCGTATACTCGCCACCGTGTTGGGGGAAGTGGCAGCGGCGGTGCGGCCTAAGGTGAGCACCGGGGAGCTTAACGCTTTGGCCGAGCGGCGTTTGCGCGAATTGGGTGCTACGCCATCGTTCTTAGACTACGGAAAAGAAGAGGGAAACCCCTACCCCGCTACTTTGTGTACCTCAGTTAACACCGAAGTGGTGCATGGCATCCCCAGCCAAACCAAAGTGCTCCAGGAGGGGGATATTGTGGGATTGGATTTAGGTTGTTGGTATAAGGAATTGTGTACTGATATGGCGATTACCGTTCCTGTGGGCACTATTTCTGTCGAAGCCAAGAAACTCATTAAGGTAACGCGTCAGGCGTTGGACATGGCCCTGCGGCAAGTACGGGGCGGGGTACGAGTGGGCGATGTTGGCCAGGCAGTACAGAGTTTTGTAGAAGCGCAGGGGTTCACCGTGGTGCGCAAGTTAACCGGCCACGGGGTAGGGCGCACCGTGCACGAAGAGCCGCCCATTCCTAACTTTGGGCACGCCGGTACCGGCCCGGTTTTGCCTGCAGGCGCTACGATAGCCATTGAGCCTATGGTGAATGCAGGAGGCGATGAAGTGGAAACGCTTGAGGATGGATGGACGGTGGTTACCGCCGACAACAGCTTATCCGCCCATTTTGAGCATACTGTTCTGGTGACTGAGAACGGCTGCGAAATCCTGACCAGAATGTAAGTCTTACTAGATGTTATGCCAGAACAGAATCCTTTCTTAAAATCATTTCTACAAGGACGAGAGATTGAGGTTGGTCGCATGGAAACCCCTCAATATTATCCTGAAAAATTGGCGGGTGGCGAGGCTGAGGAGCTTTCCTGGGATGAATTTAAGGAACGCATGCAGCCGTTCCGTACCCTCAAGTATTCAGACACCGGTCTTGAGTTTCTTTTGACCCCAAAATCGCCATCGTGGACATATCAGGATGTAAATATTTTTGCCGGTAGTACGGGGAGGGAGGTACAAACAATCGAAAATCTCAACGATGATGAAGGAAAGTTATTTTTTGATATAAATAAAGAAGTCGCTTTAGGTGTAATAAGCCCCGATAATAGGGAGGTTAATGTGTCCATTGGATTTAATGTTGAAGACCACTTGCCGGGCCAGCATTCGATTCAAACCAAACTTCATTCCCATATATTTGTTACCAGGGATAAATATGTGGAGGCAAACCGCAGATCGGTTCAGTGGAAAGACTTAGATTGGTTCAAACGGCTTAGTGTCGTAGAACCGTTTGCGCCACTATACAAAGATTTTGTGGAAACAATTGTTAAAAAGCAGAAGCTATTTACGGATTTTCTGGCTTCGCAGGAAACAGTAATGCACCCGGGGTATTTTTCTATGCGGTTCAAAGATCAGGCAAAGATTCAGGAAATCTTTCCGGACGTAAGGGCACTTTTAGGGACGATGCAAAAGGAGTATGAGGAGGTTGAACACTTATTTACAGACAAAAATATTGACCCATTGACTAACAGGTATATACCACTTGAAGAGGATAAACGGCGCGCCTTGGCTAGTGATTATATTAAACGTAACCAAGACTGGCTTTCGCAAGAATCTATAGGCTTGTTGGACTATCTTGTAAAAAATATAAAGTCGGCATCAGGAAGCAATTTCCGTGATATGAAATCCGCATCCGAAGCTTGGTTTACCAGGGGTTTTGTGGGCCTGATAAACCTATCATTTTCTAATGAATCAGACATTGTCCGATTTGATATATTGCCGCGGGTAATTACAACATCCTCCGTAAGTAAAATATTGGCGGGAGAAGGAAAGCCGATTGTACTTGATAGAGGTCGTAATGAGGCATCTGTTGAAGAAAAACAAGTTTCAGAGAGTTACTTACAGAGAGTTGCAAATATTATTGACCAGAAGTTTTCCTCACTGTTAGTGTAATTTTGGTGTAGATTATATGCTAATTCAGTCGATTAACTATCTTTATTCCTCATGATAGTTCTAAATTCTAAAAAGTACTCTTTCTGTCCGTTCTGTGGTAGCACACTCGAAGTAAGAATGGAGGAAGATAAAGAGCGGCAAGCGTGTTCGCATTGCAATTGGACATACTATCCACACGTCGCGGCTGCTGTGGGTGGTGTCATCATGAATAATGAAAGGGTGCTTATGGTAAGGCGCGGCCGGGAGCCGTATCGCGGTACGTGGATGTTCCCGGCTGGTTTCGTCGAATACGGGGAACACCCCGAGGAAGCTTTAGTTCGGGAAGTAAAGGAAGAAACGGGATTGGTAATTCATGAATGGAAATATTTTACGCTACTGCAATCAGTTGATGATCCTCGATCGCCTGGACATTTTAGTATTTTTTATAGGATTAACCGCTACTCAGGAGAACTCGTTAATGATGGAAAAGAAAATGAAGCTATTCAGTGGTTCCCAATTAATGATTTGCCGACCATCGGTTGGCAGACGCATCAAGAGGTAGCAAAACTCTTGTTACAGCAGTCATAGGAGTTTATTGATTATGAAAGTTCTCGCTATAGACTACGGCGCCAAGCGGGTGGGATTGGCCATAGGCGATACGGAGGTGAATTTGGCCTTACCTCATGGTGTATTGGAGTTAAGTTCGGCGGAGGAGGTGGCCCAAAAAATTCAGGACATCGTGGATGAGGAGGAGATAGAACAGGTTATCGTGGGTGAGCCGATCACTCTCTCTGGTGGTACCTCTCAACAAACCGGGGTTAGCCGGGCGTTTGCCAAATTATTGACGAGCCGCCTAGCAGTGCCGGTAACCTTAATGGACGAGCGGCTTACGAGTCAACGAGCGGACGCGGTGACATTCGGCGTTCGTGCGCCCACTCGCTCACGCGATGAGCTGGCGGCTATGTTTTTACTGCAGGATTACCTGGAGCGTGCTCGCCCAGCCGAGCCGCCAGCTTCCGCATGACTGCGCTTTATCTTACCGGGTTTACCTTGGGGCTCATAGTAACGGCGGCTGCCACCATAGTAGTGCGGCGTTGGGCTTTGCGCCGGGTCATTGTTGACGTACCCAGCCGACCGCGCAAGCTGCACGCTTACCCCACGCCGCTTCTGGGTGGCGTAGCGATC
>JAUYKG010000044.1 GCA_030700105.1 Candidatus Veblenbacteria bacterium | reverse complement strand
AACGGCAAAATCCACCAAGAGATTGAATCACTTCTCACAAAGGACGATGCCTATTTAGGCCAGGAATAATAAACCTACTACTCAGTTCTCTTTATCGTGGCGTCACCTCGGCCAGAACAAAAACCACTCACCATCTTGCAGGTGAGTGTTTTTATTAATAGAACTCGGTGAGATACGAAAAAGGGCAAATTTTCTCTATATTGTCATATAAATTAACTGGACAAAGGGCGAATTTTCTGATATAGTTACTATATAAAAAATAAAAATGGACAATTTTCAGCTTTTGTATTTTACCTTAATATTTTTTCTCGCCGGGATTACTACCGAGCTTATTGGTTTTGGTGTTGCCACTGTCTCCATGGCTTTGCTGCCGTTCATCTTGCCCTTACCCATCGCCTTGCCCTTGGTGGCTCTAATTTCTGCCGCCGCTACCGGGATTGTAACGTTAAAAAGCAGAGCTGTGGGGCTTATGAAATTAGTTGCGCCGCTCCTCATAGGTTCCTTTATAGGCGTGCCCTTGGGCATACTGTTCCTTAAGACAATTGAGGGTAAAGCGCTAGGCCTTGCTTTGGGTGTTTTCCTTATCGCTTACGCGATATACGGTTTGTACCTAAATGGGCACTTGTTCATGGCTGCCAGTCGCGCCTCTGGCACCCTTACCGGCTTGGTGGCTGGCTTTTTTGGTGCCTCCTTCAATATCCACGGGCCCCTTATAAGCCTCTACTCCTCTTCCAACAGCCACTTGTCCCACGAGGATACAAAAGGGCTCATTTCCTCATACATGTTTTTTACCGGTCTGTTCGTTATTGCCGGACACGCATTTTCAGGACGGGTAACGATTGAGGTGCTGCGTTACGCCCTACTAGCCCTACCCTTTCTCTTACTAGGCTTAATAGCAGGTGCCAAGCTCTTTCGACACATAAACCTCCTTTGGCTTAAGCGAGGTATTTATATTATTGCTCTGGCTGCCGGCTTGTCGCTCTTGCTGGTGGGTTAATTTTATTATCAACGACTGAAGACCTAGTGTCGGAAGACACGAACGCCAGTGAACACCATAGCCAGGCCGAGTTCGTCCGCAACTTTGGTTACCTCTTCATCCTTTAGCGAACCGCCGGGGTGTACGATTGCTGTTACACCAGCCTTAGCCAAAGCTTCCACGCCGTCGGGGAACGGGAAAAACCCGTCTGAAGCCGCTACTGCGCCGCGGACTTGCCCTCCAGCTTTCTTAACCGCTATCTCCACTGACTCCACGCGCGACATTTGCCCGGCCCCTACGCCTACAGCCACCCCGCCTTTTGCTACCACAATGGCATTCGACTTTACGTGTCTACACACAGCAAAGGCAAAGAGCATATCTTTTAACTCCTCTGGACTCGGGGCGCGCTTGGTAACCACCGTAAGACTTTCGGACGTAATAGGCACTACGTCCAAATCCTGTTCCAACAAACCCCCGACGAGCGAACGATAGGCTTTTTTCTCTTGTAACGATTTCATATCTCCTAAGCGCAACAAGCGCAGGTTCTTTTTTTGTGTGAGTACAGTAAGAGCCTCGGCCGTGAAATCCGGTGCCAACACAAGCTCGGCAAACACCTTGCTAATCTCCTCGGCAATAGGAAGGGTGCAAGGCCTATTGAGCACGATAATGCCACCAAAGGCAGATTGGGTGTCGGCCGCGTAAGCTTTATTGAACGCCTCCTCTATGGTGGGCGCCGTGGCACAGCCACAGGGATTGGTGTGCTTGATCACGGCCGCCGCCGGAGCATTAAACTCGCGAATAAGGCTTAGGGCCGCGTCGCCATCCACCAGGTTATTGTAAGAAAGCTCTTTGCCGTGCAGCACTTCAGCATTCACTACCGAAGTGTCAGCCGTACCAGCGCTGTAGAGCACGGCGGCTTGGTGCGGGTTCTCCCCATAGCGCAAATTCTGCTGCTTGCGGTAGGTAAGCTGGAGCATGCCACCGTCGGAAAAGTAATTGGCGATAAGCGCGTCGTACTGGGAAGTAGCACTAAATACCTTTACGGCCAGGCGCTGGCGCGTGCCCAGAGCAACACCTCCTTGTTTCAATTCCTGTAACACTGCTTGGTAATCAGCCGGGTCGGCAATTACGGTAACGTGGCGAAAGTTCTTGGCCGCGGCGCGTAACATAGCCGGCCCACCAATATCCACATTGTGAATAGCGTCGTCTTGGGTAGCGCCGGGCTTGGCGATAGCTTGCGCAAACGGGTATAAATTCACCACCACCATGTCTATAAGCCCTATCCCCAACTCCTTAGCCTGCTCCAAGTGCTGTGGCACATCGCGGTCTGCCAAGATGCCACCGTGAATTTTTGGATGCAGGGTTTTTACCCGGCTATCCATGATCTCCGGAAAACCGGTAACCTCCTCCACTTTGCGAGCCGGAATGCCAGCAGCGACCAAACTGGCGTGCGTGCCGCCGGAAGAAACTATGCTCCAGCCAAGCTTAACTAGCTGGGCTGCGAATTCAACAATACCGGTTTTATCGTACACACTCAAAAGGGCTATGGGCATAAGGTTGACTAGTAGACTGACTTAGTGATAAGGTCTTTGTAATAAAATTGAGGCAAAAATGGAAACCTATCCCCCAATCAAGGGGTTCATACCCGTAAGTCAGGGCAGTGAATTCGGGCAGAGCGTAATCGGGAAGTGGAATTCTCAAAAAGAATCTTACGAATATTTTGTACACAATCCGGACGGAGAAGATGACGGGTCGCCAGTAGACCCAAGGTATTTGGGCAGAATCCAAATAACCGACCCCACTCCCAATTCCCCAAAGAACGATTAAGGCCCTACCTATACTACTAGCTAGCGGCCTTTTTCCATATTTCCAGCCGCGAACTGCCGCAACGCTTTTAAAATTACTTCCTGCTCTTTGGCCTGCACTTTAGCTTTTAAAGATTCCACGGTTTCCCCCGCCACCACCGACACTTTTTCCTGCAGCACGATAGAGCCGGTGTCTACACCTTCATCCACCACATGCAAGGTACAGCCGCTCTCGCTTTCCTTGTTCTCCAGCACCGCACGATGAACGTCCGTATCCATACCCGGGTACTTCGGGAGGAGCGAGGGGTGGATGTTCCAAATACGGCCCGGATAAGCACCGATAAGCACCGGACTTATGATGCGCATGTAACCAATAAGGAGGATAAGGTTCACCCCGTGCTCCTCACATACCCTAAGGCACTCTTGGTCGAACTCTTCCCTGGTTTTTCCTTGAGCCTCCACTACCACAGTCTTCACGCCCGTCAGGCGCGCCCGTTCCAACGCGTAGCACTCGGGCTTGTTGGACAGCACGAATTTAAGCAGCACCCCCGGCAACTCACCTTGTGCCTGGGCGTCCAGTATAGCTTGCAGATCTGTCCCGCGGGTGGAGGCGAACACGGCCAAATGTACTTGCTCCGGCATATATTCAAGCTCCCTGGCGCACCTGCTTTAGCATTGCGACACGCTGGGCTATGAGTGCGGGTGTGGCAATGTCGGCCCGGTGGAAAACTGGACCCTTAATACGTTTAATCTGCTCCTCCACCAGCGCCTCGGCCGCGTACAAATCGGCATGTTTAGCAACGACCGCCACGGCGCGCGAACCTTTGAGGTATAGTTTGCCCGCCTGCTTATCAACCGAACCAAAATAGAGCTGTACCTTGGTGGTATCCACAGCGGAAACATCAATGGGTTCGTTCTTTACTGGATTCACAGGGTAACCTTCCGGCGCCACGTACTTGCACACCGTAGCCACGGGAACAAACCGGGGCGCCAATTCCCCGAGGTTCCCTGCCATAACCGCCTGGCACACTTCGGCAAAGTCGTTTTCAAGCACGCTCAATACGTTCATAGCCTCGGGGTCGCCCAAGCGCGCGTTGTACTCTATTACCCGTACGCCGTCTTGCACGGCTATAAACCCGCCGTAGAGCACGCCGCGGTACGAGGTGCCCGTAGCACGCTTGAGCGCGGCAATAACAGCCTCGTTAATAGCCTGGGCGTCCTGAATGTCCCGCCCGGTAAGGAACGGCAAGCTACCATCGGCACAGCTGTACGTACCCATACCGCCAGTGTTGGGGCCTTTGTCCCCCTCAAAGGCGCGCTTGTGGTCCTGCACTGCCGGCAAATGGATACACGCCTCGCCGTCGGTAATGGTGAGGAGCGAGAACTCCTGGCCCACGAATTTTTCCTCCACTACCAAGCGCCCGTATTCTTGGAGCATGGTACGGGCCAAAGCCAGGCCCTCCTCGGCTGTAGTAAAGTGATCGCCTTGCACCTGCACGCCCTTACCGCCAGTTAGCCCGTCCGGCTTAAGCACGAACGGGCTCCCGAGTTCCGCCACCCACTCGGGCAGCCCCTCCCAAGAGGAGGACACCCGATAGCGGGCGCAACCGGGAATATTATACTGCGTGAGCAAATCGCGGGCGTAGGATTTGCTGCTCTCTATTTGCGCCCCTGTTTTGGTGGGCCCGAATGCAGGCACACCCACCTCGGCCAACGCATCCACCACTCCGAGTGCTAAGGGATCATCCGGCCCAATGCAGGCCCAGTCGGCTTTAATGGTTTTGGCATAGGCAGCCACGGCCGCCACGTCCTTCACTTCACCCACGGTGCTCCCCTGGCACAAGGCGGCAATACCGGGATTGTTCGCGCCCATGTACGCAAAAAGTTCGTGCGCGCCACGGCTCGCAGCCAAGCGCGCAGCCAGAATGTGTTCGCGCGCGCCGCTACCCAGTAAGAGAATCCGGCTCATGGTTAATGAACGCTGAACGGAACTGGTGTTTTTGCCGCTGCTTCACACGGTACCCCTCCACCACTTGGAGCACTTCCTCGGTAACGTCGCCGGTGGCGTAGTCGCCGTCGAACATGGCGGCGTGCACGCGCTGAAACTGCACGTCACCGCGGCGAGTGATAGCCTCCACCAAATCCGGCAGGTCCTGATAAATAAGCAGGTCGGCCCCAATGTAAGCGCGGATCTCTTCTTCCGTGCGCTGGTAAGACACGTACTCGGCACGGGTGGGCAGGTCGATACCGTAGAGATCGGGCCAGCGCAGGACAGGCGAGGTGGAACTAAAATATACCTGCTTGGCGCCGTGCCGCCTTAGTAGCGCCACGATGTGGCGCGACACGTTGCCGCGCACAATGCTATCGTCCACCACCAGCACGTTGTGTCCCTTAATCTCCAACTCAATGGCCGAAAGCTTATAACGATTGGCCCGGCGACGCATACCCTGCTCCGGCATAATGAAGGTACGGCCGATGAAATTGTTCTTCACCAGCCCCTCGGTGTAACGCACGCCGAGCTCATGCGCGCAAGCCAAGGCTGCTGTATTGGCGGTTTGCGGCGCGGGGATAACCACGTCAATCTCGAGCTTGGGATGCAGCCGCTTTATCTTGTGCGCCAGGTTCTGGCCCATGCGCAGGCGGGCGCGGTGCACGCTCACGCCATTCAAAAAGGCGTCGGGGCGGGCGAAGTACACGTACTCAAACACGCAGGGCCGGAATTCCTTTTGCTCGATCATAGCCGTGTGCACATCACCGTCCAGAGTAACGAACACGGCCTCGCCCGGGGCCACGTCGCGGTAGAATTCATAACCTAAAAATTCGAACATGGTATTCTCCGAGGCAAAAATGTGCTCCCACTGCCCGTTCACCTCACGCCGGCCCCACACCAGCGGCCGAATGCCGTGAGGGTCGCGGAAGGCTAACAGGCCTCGCCCGGCGATAACAGCCACGGCCGAGTACGCACCCTGCAGCCGAGCGTAGGTACCCTTAAGCGCCAAAGTAACGGAATCAAAGAATTCACGGTGGCAAAAACGCGACAGTTCAAAAGCAAAAATATTGAGTATCACCTCGGCATCGTTGGTGGAATTTATGTAACGGTACTCCTTCTCGAACAGCTCCTGCTTAAGCTGCGGTGCGTTAAAGATGTTGCCGTTGTGCGCCAGAGCTACGCCGTAAGGCGCTGTGGTGAGGAACGGCTGGGCATTCTCGGGACTAATGGCCCCCAACGTAGAGTAACGCACCTGCCCAATGCCCACCCCGCCCAAAAGCTCATTCATGTCCAACTGCTGGAACACATCGCGCACCAGGCCGAGATCCTTCTTAAGGTGAAAACGTTCGTTGTAGGTACAAATTCCGGCCGCGTCCTGCCCGCGGTGCTGCAGGGAGATCAACGATTCGTAAACCTCCTCGGCCGCCGCCCCATGCTTACCAATAACGCCAACAATGCCACACATACTCTTAGGCGCGTATAGCTATACGAATAAGTTCCGGCGCCAGCCCTACATAGGTTTGGGGCGTTAAGCGCAATAATCGCTGCTTATCGACCGCCGGAATCTTGAGCCCTCGAATGAACTCGTGCAGGGCCGCGCGAGTTATGCGCTGTCCGCGCGTTAAGGCTTTAAGCTGTTCATACGCCCCCTCCACTCCGTGCTTGCGCAACACTGTTTGCACCGGCTCACCCAACACCTCCCAGTGGGATTCCAGTTCGGCCCGGCACACCTCGCGCGCCACTTCCAGGCGGCTCAAACCAGCACGCGCGGCCTTAAGCGCCACGAGCGAATAGCCCAAGGCTACGCCTTGGTTCCTGATAACCGTACTGTCGGACAGGTCGCGCTGCAGGCGCGAAGTGGGCAGCTTATCCGCCAGGTGCGCCAACAGACTGTTAGCCAGGCCGATGTTGCCCTCGCTCTTTTCGAACTTCAGCGGGTTCACCTTGTGCGGCATGGTAGAAGAGCCAACCTCACCAGTCTTACGGCGCAAACCGAACACGCCGCGGCTAATGTACAGCCACATATCAACGTCCAAATCCTTCACAATGGTGTTCAGCCGTGCCACGGCCTGGTAGGCTTGGGCGGCGGTATCGTGCGGTTCTATTTGCGTGGTGAGCGGGGCCAGCTCCAGCCCGAACGATTCCACTAAACGCGCGGCGAAGCGCGGCCAGTTCACGTTCGGGTATGCCGCCAAGGAAGCACTCCAATTGCCCGTCGCACCAGAAAACTTTGCTTGAAAACAGATAGGAGTAAGGGTAGCCAGCTGCTGCTTTAAACGCCAGACAAAAACCGCCAGCTCCTTCCCCACCGTGGTCGGGGTGGCGGGCTGGCCGTGCGTCATAGCCAAGAGCGGCAGGCGGGCGAAACGCTTAGCCAGAGCCGAGAGGTCCTGAATTACCTTCTGTACCTCATGCACGTACACGCCGAGCCCATCACGCAACATTAGTGTATAAGCGATATTATTCACGTCCTCGCTCGTAAGAGCAAAATGGTAGAACGGCACCAGACGGGCGAGCCCTGCGCGCTTCAGCTTCTCTTGCACAAAATACTCCAAGGCCTTCACGTCGTGGTCGGTTACCTCCCGCTCTATCTGGCTCACACGTCGGGCGTCCTGGGCCGAGAAAGCCTGGTACATGCGGCGCAACTTGGCTGCCGCCGCGCTAGAAAGCGACCGCACCTCGCGGATCTTAGGCTCGCGCGCCAAAGCGAGTAGGTATTCCACCTCCACCCGCAAACGGTAACGCATCAACCCCTGTTCGCTGAACAAGGGCACCAGTTCTGCCACTTCTCGTGCGTACCTTCCTTCCAGGGGAGAAATGGCGGCGGTGATCATAGTTCGTCTTACTTGAAGCTCGCCTTTACTTCGCTCAGGCGCCCGGCCACCTTGCTCCGCATACCCGCGTCGACCAAACCAAAAATGCGGGCGCAGGCGGCGGCCACATTCTTGGGTTCCAGCACGGTGAGGGCGGGCACGTCGGATGGCATTTGCAAGCTGGAGTGAATGTTCGTGAGGTAATCCGCCTTGTCCTTAAACGGCGGGCAGGCGATGACGGGATGCACACTGTTGGCCGCCACGGCACCCGAAAGCGCATTGGAGCGCCCGGCCACCGTAACGTATATCACTTGCTGCTCGGCCTGATAGCGCTGAACAAGCCCCATGGTGTGCTCGGGAACCTTGTGCGCCGAGGAAATGTGGCTCACCACCTCAATACCCCACGCCTTAACGGCGGTGGCGATCTCGTCGGCCCAGGGCTGGTCGGCCGCAGAACCCATGATAATAACGACTTTCATACCCATAGTACAGGAATGCGGGGAACAAAAAACGGCTGGTAAGGCGGAACCGGGGAGGAGTCTTATTTTACCGCAAAGCCCGCAGCCTGTAAATTTTTAGCTATCCGCTCCGCCACCGGCTCGACAAATACCTCAAAAGTGCGCCCACCCAGGCGTTCATATATCTCAATGTAACGCCGTGCCAGCTCGCTCACGAGCTCTGGCGGGGCGGGCGGCAACTCCTTGTCGTGGTACGGATCGCAGTGTTCTTTGAACCACAAGCGCAAGAACTCCTTATCGAAGTACTCCGGTTCTGCGGCTTTAGCTAAGCGCTCCTCATAACTTGCGGCGTACCAGTAGCGCGAGGAATCTTGGGTGTGAATTTCGTCCACCAGTGTGAGCGTGCCTTCATGGTCCAGGCCGAACTCATACTTGGTGTCCACGAGTATTAGTCCGTGCGCTAAAGCCACGGCCTGTCCGCGTGTAAAGAGCGCAAGCGCTACCTGCTGTACCTTGCGCCAGAGGTCAGTCGCCACGAACCCCTCGGACACCACCTGGGCCGGGGTGAGTGAGCGATCATGCTCGTCCGATTTCGTGGTGGGGGTGATAACGGGATGCTTCAGGCGTTGGTTCTTCTTCATGCCCTCGGGCAAAATGAAATCACCAAAGTCCCGCTCGCCGCGCTGGTACAGTGTCCACAGCGAAGTATCGGTTACGCCAGTAATGAACCCGCGCACCACCACCTCCACCGGCAACACCTGGCAGCGCTTGCCCACCACCACGTTTGGGTCGGGGTAGGAGAGCGCGTGATTGGGCACGATGTCTTGGGTTTGCTCGAACCAGAACCTGCTCGTTTGGGTGAGCACCTGCCCCTTAAAAGGCACGTGGGCGATAATACGATCAAAGCTGGAGTGGCGATCGGTAGCCACCATTACAATTCGGTCCGCGGTAAAATATGAATCGCGCACCTTGCCTTGTTTGCGCTCCCCCAAGCCGGGGAAATTAGTTACCTTGAGAATGTTGCTACTGTAGTGACGAACCTGTTCAATATCCATAGGTGGTGGTTAAGAAATAGTAAGTGCCTCTTGGGCGTATGGGTTATACAAAATATTGTCCGCGAGAATGCTCTGCCAGGCCGCTTCTCCCGCCTCTACCTGCCACACCACCCCACGCTTCACGTAGGCCACGCTCGTAAGGCCGAAACGATGTTGCAGGATGGAGCACTTGCCCGGGCCAACAAAATCGTCCCGGTCGCGCACCAGTAAGCGATACGTTTGCGATGTAAGTACGCCGCGATCGTTCAAGTACGCCTGCTCTTTGTTGGAGTTAAAGAGTTCGCCCGCAGCCACAATCTCCTGCGCCACAGCCGGCTCAGCCGTGGCTGGCGCTAGCCCCACCTCCCAATGAGTAAAACGCCGCACGCGCACGTCCTTGAACCCCGCCCGCTGCAGCGCACCCTGCAAGGTCTCGGCTTCGTTGTCCGTAATAATAAGGTCCACTAAAAATTCTAGCGTACCCTTAGGCTGTTCGTACACGCCTGGTACGGCTGGCGCGGGCTGGTAGGAAAGTACGGAAGTAGCTGGTTTAGCCTTACCGTGCTCCAAAAAATCCTTAAGCGAAGCGAACGCCACCGCCCCCTGCAGTGTGCGCTCGGGGTGAGGCATGAGCGCCAGTACATTACCAGCCGGATTACACACGCCAGCGATATTATACACGGCGCCATTCGGATTCACCGGGTACTCATTTTTCACTTCACCATCGGCCGTACAGTAGCGGAAGGGAACCTGGTCGTTCTTAATAAGCTCATCCAAGAGCGGCTGCGGGATAACGTAGCGGCCTTCCCCGTGCGCAATAGGCAGGCGGATAACGTGGCCCTTTTTAAAATTATTAAAAGCGCAGCGGCCTGGGGCGGCCTCATTCTTTATGTGCACCCAAAAATTCAGGTACCCGCGTTCGTTCGCGGCCAAAGAAGCCCCCAATGCGTACCCATTCAAACCAGGAATAAACCCCGCCTCCACCAGGATCTGCGCCCCGTTGCAAATGCCGATGATTGGCTTGCCTGCGTCGGCCTCCTGCCGCAGCGCACGCATTAACGGATCGCGCGCGGCAATGGCGCCGGAACGAATACGGTCTTCGTAAGAGAAGCCTCCGGGAATAAAGTACCCCGCGAATTCCGCTAGTTCTGCGGTGGGTTGGTTCCAGCGGAAAAACTCGGGCACCATCCCGGCCTGCTTGATGGCACGGTAGGCTTCATACTCGCAGTTCGTGCCGGGGAATTGAATGATGGCGATCTTATACATATGAGCTAAGTGTGATTACCATTTTAAGCTCCCCCTGAACTGTACCTCACCCGAACCTACGGTTGTCTGGCCTATTTCATACGCCCCATAGCCCGAAGCTTGGAGCTCATTTATGATCTTCCCCGCACCTTCCGCCCTGGCCACGACAACCATCCCCACTCCCAGATTGTACACGTGCAGCATCTCCTCGTCCGTCGCTTCGGCCCGCTCCCGTACGGTCCTAAACACTGGGGGTATACGCAGGCGCGACAAGTCGACTTGTGCATCCACCTGAGCGGGTAATACGCGCTTTAGGTTGTCCCGGATGCCACCGCCCGTAATGTGAGCCAGACCAACGAGGGCAGAATTGGGGAACACTTTCTGCAATCCACGATAGTAGCATAGATGCGGTTTCATAATGGCCTCTAAGAACGTTTCGCCTCCTACCTCCTCTTGCTCCAGCCCCGGATGCTTCTCAAGTAATTTTCGCACCAACGAATAGCCATTGGTATGCAGACCATTGGCGGCGAGCGCAATCACAGTATCACCCACTTGTATTTTAGATCCATCTGTTATTCGCTCCCGATCCACCACTCCGACCGCGGTAGCGGTAAGCACGTACCGGTCTTGCTCCAGCACGCCGGGTTGTTCGGAGGTTTCCCCACCCACAAGCGTACACCCCTGCTCTTGACAGGCCTCGGACATACCCGTAACGAGCTGCATAACAACTTCCTTGTTGATTTTGCCGATGACTATGGTATCAAGTGCCACCAGAGGAGTGGCGCCCATTACTGCAATGTCGTTGATGAGGTGATTTATCGTATCAAAGGCGATGCTACGATGCCTCCCGTACTTATGAGCGAGCAGCTGCTTCGATCCCGGCTCCTCGGATTTAAGTACCAGTACAGGGTCAGCGATACCCGGAAACTTCGCCTGAAACAGAGAACCAAAAGCACCAAGCCGGTTCAGTACTCGCGAATCAGAAGACTGGAGCACCTCGGCCATGCGTCCCTTGGTCGCGTCGGCATTATCGATATCAACACCGGCGGCTTTGTAATCAAGAGGCATAATTAGACGAGTTTATCCCGCAAACCATTTTGCCAGGCCCGAGCCAGCTCTGCTACTGGCGCATCCAGTACAATTTTTTCACCCTCCCGCACCACCAGCTTTCCTTGGCTCGTGGTAGTACCCAGGTGAATCGGCAGCGCGTCGTAGCGGGC
>JAUYKG010000037.1 GCA_030700105.1 Candidatus Veblenbacteria bacterium | reverse complement strand
GCTAAATACACGCGCGGACGAAGGCCCGTGAAGCTGGTGTTTTCCAAGCTATTTCGCAATCGTTCCACCGCTTCGGCGGCAGAAGCTCGCGTTAAAAAATTACCCCGCCGGCAAAAGCTGGATATGCTAAAACAATGAGTGGTAACAATTGTCTCTAGCTCTAATTCCTCCCTGTGGGAGGTAAACGCGCGTGAGTCTCCCGCAGGGAGGAATAGGAGAATAGTGCTATTATAGGTATATGAAAGAAGCAGAGCGAATACTAAAGTCATTGGCCAACCGCCGTAGATTGGCTATCGTGCGCTATCTTAAGGGTTGCCGCGAGGCTTCGGTGGGTGACATTGCGGACGCCATTAAGCTCTCGCTCAAGGCCACCTTGAAGCACCTCGCCCTGCTCTACGCGGTGGATATTGTGGAGCGCGAACAGCGCAGCCTGCTCATGTATTACCGCTTATCAAAGGCGCTGCCCCGTTTAATAGGCTCCGTTATTGCCAATCTCTAATTCCTCCCTACCGCAGGCAGGCGCTAGTATGCGAATAAGAGAAAAAGGGGCATATTTAACTCTGGGGTGGTGGAAAGCGTGGTTTAAAAAAGTATTTGCTAAGGGCTCGCCGGGTAGAAAGGTGCTCGGGGTGGTGTTTATTATCCTGGGGGTGGCTGCACTCGTTACGCCACTCAGTCCTGGTTCCTGGCTTATTTTTATCGGCTTGGGATTCTTCGGCGTCCGTCTGGCGTTTTGGGAGCGTTTTAAGGTGTTATTAAAGAATAAGTACACTGCCTGGAGAAATCGCTAAGCTACCTTGCACTAATTCCTCCCTGTGGGAGGTAAACGCGCGCCTGGCCAAGCTAAGCCGGCTGAGCTTAAATTTGCTACTTTGGTTGTTCCTTGGTCTCTACGGCTTGGTGCCCGCCGAATTGCTGGCGTAGGGCCGAGAGAATTTTGCCGGTGTAGCTCGGGTTGTGCTCTGATTGTTTGCGAAATTCCAAAGCCTCAGTGATTATTTGGGCCGGAATGTCCATTTCTTGGGCTGTTTGTACGGTCCAGGCAGCCTCGCCCGTGTGCGCGACCGTGGCAGTAATGTTTGGTAAGGCCGGGCCGTGCAGTGAAAGCGCCTGCTTGAGCCAGTCGGTGAGGCGGGATTCAATCACGCTGCCGTGGTTGTAGATATCGGCCACACGGGTAAGGTCGAGCTGGTACGAGGCTTGTTTGAGGATGGTGAAGCCTTCGGCCAGGGCCTGCATCATACCGTACTCAATGCCGTTGTGCACCATTTTAACAAAGTGTCCCGCGCCCGGGCCAGCAAAAAATTGATACCCACCCGGGCTGGCCAGTTCCACGAACAAGGGCTCCAGCCTTTCCACTACTTCTTTTTCGCCGCCCACCATGAGGGTTGGGCCGCTGCGCGCGCCGGAAGGGCCGCCGGAAACACCCACGTCCACCAGGCTAATGCCACTTTCCGCCAGTTTGCGGTGCCGCTCAATGGTGTCCTTATAAAATGAATTGCCAGCCTCGATAACAATATCACCCGAACCCAGGTGCTGCCCGAGGCCGGTACTGCCAAAGAGTAGGTCGTCCACGGCCGGGCCAGCGGGTAGCGCCAGCCATACCACCCGTGGCGGAGTGAGCGAGGCCGCGAGCTCTTTTAGGGTGGCGGCACCGAGCAAACCTGCCCGGGTGAAAGTTTCGGTAACGGCCTGTGTTCGGTTATAGGCGTGCACCTCCCAGCTTAGCTCGTGTAAGCGCTGGGCGATGTTGCCGCCCATTTTACCTAAGCCAACAAGTCCAAGTTGGCGGGCGTGAGGCGCGCCGCCCAGCCCGCGCACACGATTGGGCTCCAGTTGCTGCGCTTGGAGCGGCGCCTCGTTGGTGTCGGGCGCGTAGAAATTGAGCGGCACCAGGTTGGCGCGCCAGGCTTGCACGACCGGTTCGGTGAACCGCCACATGGCTTCCACTTCGGTTGCAGTAAGGAAGAGCGTTTGGTCGCCTACAATGGCGTCGTGCAAGAGCTTGGTGTACTCCTTAACGTACTGGGTGTGGCCGCTGGCCACCTCGCGCAGCGAGAATTCCAGGTTGCTGCGCTCAACATCGTAGGTGTGGCCGGGTTTTTTTGACCAGAATTGAATGCGGATGCCTTCGTATGGTTCAAGGGAGAACGTGACCTTGTTGGTAAGGTGCGCTCCGGCCGGACAGAGGCAGGGTGTTTCGTGCCGAAAGGTGATCACGATCTCCTTGCGGCGTTCGCCTAGGCGTTTGCCGTGTTCCAGCGTGATAGGAACGCCGCTCCACTGCGATTGGGAAAGTGCGCAATTTATACGGAAGAACGTTTCGGTGGTAGAATCGGGCGTTACTCCTTCGATGGTGCGGTAGCCTTTGTACTGGGAGCGGAAGGTATTGGTTTTGAGCTGGGCCGGTGAGAGCGGCAGTAGCGAGGTGAGCGGCAAGGTCCGCGCGCTACGGATAGCCTCGGCCGTGAGCGCACCGGGGTTACCCATGGTGGTGAGGGCCAAAAGCTGGAGCAAGTGATTTTGCCCCACATCGGTGAACGCACCGGTGCGATCGTAGTACGCGCCGCGCGCGTCCACCCCGATGGTTTCCCACTGGCGGATGTCGATGCGCTGGATGGAGCGGTTGTTCCACACTTGTTCAAAGATGTCGTTGGAAAAACGAAAGCTCAGGATGTTCTGTACTACATCCTTGGCCAGGTAGTGGTCTATGCGGTAGATTTGCTCCTCGCTAAATTGTAGCTTAAGCTGTTGCTCCAGGTGTTGTACCGAGCTTAGGTTGTGTCCGAACGGTTTTTCCAGTAGTAACCTGGTCCAGCCGATTTCGGCGATAGGCGCGCTGAGGCCACTGTCGCTGAGCTGACGTAGGATGGTGGGGTAGTGTTCAGGTGCGGCGGCGAGGTGTATGAGCGTGTTCAGGCCGGTTTTACCGCCCAGTTTTTTAAGACGCGCGGCCAGGTCGTGCCAACCCTCGGGTTCGTTGAACGTGCCTGGCTGGTAACTAAAACAATCCAAAAAAGCAGCCAGGGAACGGGGCGTCTCTTCGTGGAGGTGGTGGCGCGCTACCACATCGTGAACGTGTTGTTTGAGATCGTTGTCGCTCCACGCCCGCCGCGAAAAACCAAGCACGTGGAACTGCTCTGGCAGGGCCTTGTCGTGCCAGAGGTTGAACAGGGCAGGGAGCAGCTTTTTGGAAGCCAAATCGCCCGTCACTCCGATAATGATGAAAACCGTGGGTAGGCGGGAGGTAGTGGACATAAGGGAAATAAACTAGTCTGGGGCAGGTGGCGCTAGGTGGCTACCAAACTGGACCGTAAACCAGCCTGGCGAGGTATAAGTAGACCAAGTATAGCTCCATAGTAGCATTCTGTCTGGGGTGGGCAAACGCCGTTGCTAGTCGGGTGGCAGCGGGCCATTATGGTTTAAGCCGGAGAGGTTTAGCTGGGGGTGATGGTGAATCCTGATTTCGAACGGCACTGCCAGTTGCGTTACGTTTGCAGTGTGAGGCCTTTTGGGAGAATTTGTGCGCGACCCTGCTTTGCACAAGAAGGGCGGCATAAACGCCATAAAGCTCATAGAGCCAGGGGATTACAAGGAATACGTTGATTGGGGAGAGATCGGCGATCGGATTATGGCGCGGGCAATTGAGATAAGGTCTGGCCTAATAGAGTAAGGCGTCGCGAGTCCAACAGCCGTTCAGCCACGGCTGTTTTTGCTTTCTTGACGGTTGAGGGGCCTCAGGTGTAAGGTTTTACTAAATAATTCACAAAACAAAAATAGTACGGAGGAACAAATGAATAACTATCTGCGATTGGTAGTGGGGTTTTTTTATCTCACTGCCGGAGGTATAAGTTTGCCGCAGAGTATTGTTTTCGGCATCCCCACACTCGAGTCCCAGCAGCAGGAATATCTCAAGGTGGTTAAGGGTTTCATGTTACTTGATTCAACTATAGCAGTGAGTAACCGGACCATTTGTATAGTTCCAGGTGAGGGGCCTGGGAGCCCATTAGAACTCGTTCCTGGATTGGGTGATGCCCTGTTAAGAGCGGGATACTTTATTAAGCGAGGTACAACACCTAAGCTAGAGGCACTTGCTATCAAGCTTCCTTATCTTACGGTAGATCCCAGAGTAATAGTGGGGCTGGGGGTGCGTATTTCGCGATACTGTTTGGAAGCAAGGAAAGAGGGTCAAGATTGGGTGCTCCGTCTCGAGGATTACCTGGCTCAGAAGCCAAGACGCTTGAATTGTCCCTTACGGATGGATACTAACAGCGTGGTGGACATTTTAGTTCGTGAACTTTCTCTCGAGGTACCGCTCATTGACTGGGAAGAGGTGCTGGTGGAACCGCCCGAGTACATGGTTACCTTAACCGGAGTACGGTTCGATACAGCGACCCAATCCACTCTAAGTCGTTTGGCGGATGATGGGTGGCGCTTTAACATAAAGTATGGTAACTACGGTGGGTGGGGAGACTATGACTATATTTATCTGAGCCCTACACGGTTACTGGAGCTTGGTCAGTTATACACTGAGAGGTTCGTTTGTCTGGAGTTCATGCGGGCGGTGGATAGCCTGCGGGCGGAAGTGCTCATTGATACAGAGGCGGTTGATGTGTATGGAAATTTGATTGTGCGTAACGCCAGCTACAACAGGTTATTGGCAAAAGAACTTGTGAGCTACTCGCCTCCGTTTCCGGTGTCTGAGGAGAGTGACAGTATTGCTCTAAGCTTTGACCTAGGAATGCTTGGTTACACGGGAGCGGTCTTGAGTAAGATGTTCGTATGCCCAAGTGTACGCAAGGTGCAAATTGATAGCTCATGGCCGTACGAGCTGTATGCTATTCCGGATGTGCTGGCTAGTCTTGATAGTGTTAAGGTGAAGGAGTTTTTGCTTGGCCTGGCCGATATAGAGGCATATTTTGGTTTTCCTTTGGGTAAGGTCGTAAGGCGGCTATACGTATCAAACAGCGGAGAGGTGAATGCGGGGTTTAACCACTCTGACCCGTCAGGTGTGTATGCGCATATTCCCATTTTAAGCCAAGATTCCGCGCATGATAGTTGGATTGATGTTCGCATGGTGGGGCAGCATGAAGCGGCACATCTCGTCGGGCACCGCTTGGGGTTGAACCGTCACAGAGGTTTAATCGGGCTACATAAAATGCGCCCTCAAGAATCTACGGCGAGCGCGCTATTCGCCTTAGGGTTCAAGTTCTTTGACGAACTTGACGAGAGTGATTTTGATCCGGGTCGGGCGCTTTTCGGTGGTCACAGCTACGAGGATCCGCCAGAGTTCATAGCTAGCTATATAACTTCAGTAGTGCGGCCGGGGTGGGAGACTATTATACAAAAGAAGGACGCAGAGTTCGTGAGAGATTATACCACGGTAACACAAGTGGTAAGGAATATTTTTCGCGACTTGGGCCTAGGCGGAACGGCAATTTGTAATTTACTTGAGCAGCGGCTGGCCTGGCTGCGAGAGTACCAAAAGTAAATTATTCCAAGCCTGACATAGTTAATGTCAGGCTTGAATTTATTTGAGCTGTTGGCATTTTTATTAAGTTGACTTCGGGGCCCTTTTTGGGTAAAGTTTAGGCGCTTATGTTTATTAAGAAAATCGGTATTGACCTTGGTACTACCTACACGCTGGTCCACGTTCCGGGCCGGGGTATTGTTATTAATGAACCTTCGGTAGTGGCCATATCCACCAGCGACCGCAGTGTGTTGGCGGTAGGGGAAGAGGCCAAGGAAATGCTCGGGCGCACACCTGATACCATCGTGGCGCTGCGGCCTCTGAAGGACGGCGTGATAGCTGATTACCGCACCACCGAGGCTATGTTGAGGTACTTTATCAATAAGGCGCTGGGGGGCATTCGCTTTTTTAAGCCTGAGGTTATGATCGCCGTGCCGGCGGGCATTACCTCCACCGAGCGGCGCGCGGTTATAGACGCCACCAATGCCGCCGGTGCCAAGGAAGCCTACATTATTAAAGAGCCCATCGCGGCCGCTATTGGCGCAAATATTCCCATAGGGAGCGCTTCAGGGCACATGATCGTGGATATGGGGGGTGGTACCAGTGAAGTGGCGGTGATTTCCTTGGGCGGCATTGTGGCCAATACTTCGGTACGCATTGGCGGCAACAAGCTGGACGCCGCCATTGCCGATTTCGTACGCAAGAAATACGGGCTGGCCATTGGTGAACAAACGTCCGAGGGCATTAAAATTAAGATCGGCAGTGCCATGTATCTGGAGGAAAAGCTGGCTATGGACGTGCGCGGGCGCGATATGGTGTCGGGCTTGCCCCGCACCATCACGGTAACCTCGGACGATGTGACCGAGGCCATTCAAGGAGAACTCGATGGCATTATTCAGGCCGTCAAGTCAGTGCTGCAGGTAACACCGCCCGAGCTATCGGCCGACGTGATAGACAAGGGTATGGTGCTCTCCGGCGGCACGGCGCTGTTACGGAACATCGATAAGCTCTTTTCCCAAGCTACCGGCGTTACCGCGTTCGTGGCCGACGATGCGCTTTTGTGTGTGGCCAAGGGCACGGGTGTGGCCTTGGATAATTTGGAATCTTACAAGCGAAGCATTTTGTCGGCTAAGTAGTGGCGTAGGATAAGAGCCAGCCATGTGGGTAGATATTTCGCCGTTCAGCCTTCTCCTGCCCCTCGGGGTGTTGGCTTGGTATAGCCGTCGCTGGGCCGTGCTCGTGTTGCTGGCTGGGCTCTCTGCCTACATTATCCGTATCACTATCGCGGGCGTGCCCACGACTTGGCTAGAGCTGGGCTTGTACCTTACACTGATCGCTTTTATGGCACGCGGTGAGTGGCGCGGTTTGCGCGAGTTGGTAGCTCAGGCTACACCGAGCCGTTTGTGGGTATTGTTGCTCTGGCTAGTAGCCGCGACCGTGGGTGTGGTGGTGGCGAGCGATACGCGTTTAGCTTTGGGTGTATGGAAGGGTTTTGTTGTTAACCCTCTGCTTTTGGCGTTCATGGTGGTAGCGCTCGCTCACAAAGAAACCAACCGCCTGCGCTGGTGGCGTGATTGTGTGGCTGCGCTTTTGGTAGGGGCGACTGGTACTACCCTGGCGGCGGTAGCGCAAAGCTGGCTCACCAGTGCCGGCAGGTTGCAGAGCGGTTATGATTCTCCCAACCTCCTGGCTATGTACCTGGCGCCTATTCTGGTGGCAGGTGTGCTCTGGTTGCTGTGGCCCGCTGGGCGCGCTAGCCTAAAGCCTTGGGGCCGCGTAGTGTGGCTTGGTGCCTGCGCCATAGTGGCGCTGGGGGTGGTGGGAACAAATTCTTACGCCGCCGTGGTGGCCGTCGTGGGGGCTTTAGTGCTGGCAGCCGTATTTACGCACTGGCCGCGGTGGGCGCCTGTATGCGGGGCGGTTATAGTGGCAGCCAGCCTGCTCTTACCTTTTGTAACCGTGGTGCGTGGTAACGCGTTCGTAGCCGGGCACACGAATATCACGTACGGTACAACCTCAGGGGAGGTGCGCTTAACTTTGTGGCGGCAGGCCTTGAGCTTTATCAGTGAGCACCCGGTTTTTGGTTTAGGGTTGGGGCAGTGGCAGCCGGCCTTTATCCGCGCCGCCAACACGCAGGGGCTGTTGAGTATTCGTAATCCGGGTCTGGCTATAGAGCTCCACTACTCAAGTTTGTACCCTCATAATCTTTGGCTTACTACCTGGCTCGCTACCGGCGCGCTGGGCCTGGTAGCTATGCTGTGGTTGAGCCTTACTGTCTTCGGCGCGGCGCGGGCGCGGCAGTTCATACTGCCGGCTGCGATACTGGCAGTGCAGGTTCTGCACGGCGCGCTTGATACCCCAGTGTGGCGCAATGACCTGGCGGTGCTGTGGTGGGTGCCGGTGATACTGGTGGTGTTGGCGAAGCGCCAGGAGCAGCCGAGTTTTAGTCAAGCACTCGTATGAGTGTTACCATTCTAGTTGGGCATACCGCGGCTGAACGTTTTTTTACCGGCTCGCTCGAGCGCGGCAATCTTAACCACGCCTATCTAGTGCTGGGCCCTAGCGGCGTGGGCAAGACCACGCTGGTGCGTCGGTTCCTGGGGCACCTCTTGTGTGCTCTCGGTACGGGGTGTGGTACCTGCCCGGCCTGCCGTCAGGTGCAAGAGGGTATTCACCCCGATGTGTGGTGGGTAAGCCGCACGGCGGACAAGCAGGATATTGCTATTGAGCAGGTACGCGAGCTGCAGCAATTCACGGCTCTGGGTTCTTTGAGCGGGGGGTGGCGCGCCGTGGTAATTGAGGGTGCGCACTACCTAAATGCCGAATCCGGCAATGCGCTCTTGAAGGTGTTGGAAGAGCCGCCCACTAAGATGATTTTTTTCTTGTTGTCCGACGAGCCACGGCGTGTGTTGCCAACCATTCGTTCCCGTTGCTTTGTGCTGCAGCTCGGCTTAGTGCCGAGTGGCGAAATCACGGAGCTCTTGCGCAGGCAGGGCGCCACAGTTGGCGAAGCTAGCGAACTGGCGCAGCTGGCTGGTGGGCGGCCGGGCGTGGCACTGGAGCTGCTGGCTCAGCCCGAGCGCCGGGCTCGCGAGCGCGAGGGGGTGCAGTTGTTCTTAGGGCTTATGAGCGGCCGGGGGTTCGCTACCTTTACGCGTTACCTGGAACAAGAAATTAAGGAATCAAGCAGCGGTGAGCAGGCCCGCCTGTCGGACGGGCAGGCGGCGCGGCAGTGGGCCCTGAGCTTGCTCGTAGTCTGGCGTACGGCGGCTCGTGATCTTATATGTACTAAGCTTGACTTATCCGACTATGTATGTTACGGTAGCCTCCAAGCTGAGCTTAAGGTCGCGGCGCAGGTGCCTGTGCTGGCTCTTGTCCACCGCAATTATCTTATTGAAGAAGCTCATCGTCGGCTGGTAGCTAACGCCCACGTTCGCCTGACGCTCGAGTGGTTGGCTTACTCACTATTGCAGACGGCCTGAGCACCAGGTGCCGCGCGTATTGCCCGCCCGTTATGAAGGCTGGGAGTTGGACGCTGTATAGAACATCTATGACCGTAACTCGCACTATGCTCATTACCTTACCCTTGGCCCTTATTCTTATGGGCCAGGCTTGCGGCGTAGGCAAAACTTCGGGGCCTACGCCCGGTGGGGTATTCCGTTCTACCGACGGTGCTACCACTTGGCAGCAGGTAGTGTATGTGGGACAGGATGAGGAGGGCAAGCCCATTACCATAGACGGCGTAGGTATTAACAAGCTCGTGTTCTCGCCCCAAGATCCCGATGTTATTTATGCTGTGGCCGGCGCAGCCGGCCTGTTCCGTACCACTAACAGGGGTGAACAGTGGCAACGGCTGCTGGCCATCCCCGTGAGCGCGCTCGTGCTCCATCCCCGTGACCGTGAAGTGGCCTACATGGCTTCTCAGAAGCGTCTCTGGCGCACCACTGATGCCGGCGTCAACTGGCAGCCGGTGTACCTGGAGGCTACGCCTGAGGTGGAGATTACGGACCTGGGGCAGGACCAGCAGAACCCGGATGCCATCTACCTTAGTACCAATCGTGGAGTAGTGGCTATTAAGAGCGATGACAGTGGGGAACGCTGGCAATTAACCTACCTCTTTGACCAGTCTATGAGTCGTTTGTTCGTGAATCCGCGCGATTCACGAATTCTGTACGCCGTCCAAGCCAATGGGATGATCTGGCGCTCGGGTGATGCCGGAGTCACTTGGACCGAGATCACCAGTAATCTTCGGGAGCAACTTAAGGTTAGCCCCCGAGCTTTCCAGGATCTAGTTTTTTTGCCGGGTGAGGCAGACGGGTTCCTTTACGTAAACCAACAGGGGTTGTATCGTAGTCTTGATGGTGGAACGACCTGGCAAGAGTTGCCACTCCTTACCGCCCCGGGCGCGGTAAAGATTTCGGCGCTGGCCGTAAACCCCCAGCGCCAGCAGGACATTTGGTATACGACTGGCGGGGTGCTCTTCAGCTCCAGCGACGGTGGTGAGCGCTGGCGCACACTGCCGGTGCCGTCTACCCTTAGAGTTTCCAGCATTCTTGTTCATCCCCGTGATCCGCGCACACTCTACCTCGGGTTTAGCCGTTAAGGCATTCTTATGAACCAACATGTTGAGCAGGTTCAAGCAAAGTTTGCTAAGGTTGTGGAGCATCTGCGGAGCGAGCTTAGCGGCATTCGTTCCGGGCGGGCCACGCCGGCGCTGGTGGAGCATGTGAAGGTGGAAGCCTACGACACGCTCACGCCCCTGATTGAGCTTGCCTCCATTACCGCGCCCGAGCCGCGCTTACTGGTGGTGAGTCCGTGGGACAAATCGGTCATTAAAGAAGTTGAGAAAGCACTGCAGGCAGCTAATCTTGGTGTTTCCCCGGTGGTGGACGGTGCTATTGTCCGGTTGAATTTCCCACCGCTCACCGAAGAACGGCGCCGTGAATACAGTAAACTTATGAATGCCAAGCTAGAGGAAGGGCGTGTGGCTGTACGTAATGTGCGCGAGGAGGCCCTAAAAAAACTTAAGGAACAAAAGACCGCCGGAGAACTCGGGGAAGATGATTTTTTTGCCGCCCAGAAGGACCTGCAGAAACTTGTTGACGAGCAGAACGAAACTATCAAACAGATAGGCACGGACAAGGAAAAGGAGATTATGACGATTTAATTAGCCACTGGTTCCTGGTATCTGGCCACTAGTGGCTATTGGCTAGGTACGAGGAACTCTCATTATGTTTGTCACCATCCTTATCTTCCTTCTTATCCTCCTTGCGCTCGTGCTTGTGCACGAGTGGGGTCACTTTTTTGCCGCTCGTAAGCTTGGTATTCGGGTGGAGGAATTTGGTTTTGGTTTTCCGCCCCGCTTAGCCGCAGTAGAGCGCAAGGGCACTACGTACTCGTTTAATTGGTTGCCGCTAGGGGGTTTTGTTAAGCTCAAAGGCGAAAGCGGAGACAACCGTACCGAGGTAGATAGTTTTGCGGCGCAGCGGGCGTGGCGCCGAGCCATTGTACTGGTGGCGGGAGTGACCATGAATATGGTACTGGCTTTTGTGTTGCTGAGCGCTGGTTTTATGGCGGGTGTACCCACAACACTAGATGAAACAGAATTGGCGCAGGCGCGGGACGTGCGAGTGCAAGTGGTAGCTGTAACGTCTGGTTCACCAGCTGAACAAGCGGGTATTAAAGCAGGGGACGCCATTGTTAGTCTTGATGGCCAGCGGCTTGGTACTTTGAGTGGAGTGCAGGATTACATTGCCGCGCACGCCCAGGCGCCTATTCAGGTGGAGCTGGAGCGGCTGGGGGAGCATCGTACGGTTGCAGTGCAGCCGACGCTCTTGCCCGAGGTGCCTGGCCGGGCAGTGCTGGGAGTGAATCTGCTGCAAACTGGCGTGTTATCGTACCCTTGGTACAAATCACTATGGTATGGCGCGCGGGCGACCGGTATTTTGACCAAGGAGATCGTGCTGGCGTTCGGCGGACTGTTCCGCGGCTTGGTGGTGGAGCGCCACGTGCCGGCTGACCTGGCCGGTCCGGTGGGCATTGCCGTTATTACGGGACAGGTAGTGGATTTGGGCTTTGCCTATGTTATGCAGTTCGCCGCGCTCTTGTCCATTAATCTGGCGCTTATTAATATTCTGCCCTTTCCGGCGCTCGACGGTGGGCGGCTCTTGTTCGTGGTTATTGAAAAGTTTAGGCGCAAGCCTAATGATGCTAAGGTGGAAGCGCTGGTGCACAACATTGGCTTTGCCGTGCTTATGCTGTTGGTGGTCGCCATTACTTATCGGGACATCGTGCGCCTCTCCAGTGGGTTTTTTACCAACCTTTTTGGCACGTAGTTACAACCCCTTGGTTAGCCAAATTTACTTGACACACCCCACCTTAGTATGGTGGGATTTTTGTATATGAATCGCACGAGGTGGCATGTTTTTGCTCGGGAGTACGTGGTGAGCTTGTTTCCTGTTTCCCATTTGGTGGATTGTCTTGGTTTTAGTATTAAGCGTGTCTTGGGGCAGAATGCGGGAGAGTTTGGTTGTAAGTTAGAAGACCATGCTGTCTGGTGGCTCGTTACCGATGGGTGGGGAAGTTTGCATCGTAGGTTGGTGCGGCGAATTGAGCGTAACCCGAAGTGGTTCCCCTTGATGTTGCGCCGAATCGAGCAGCATGGCAGGGGACTTGTTGAAACGGCGCGACATTTAGGGGGCGGAGATTTAACTAAACTTTCGAGTAGTGAACTAAATCGGCGTTACCTAAAATTTAGAGAACATAATCTCAGGCTTTATGATATCGCTTTACTCTGTTCTTTGCTTGATTACCAAAGTGATACTTATCTTTCCGATGCCGTTAACGCAGTGCTTGTTCCTCGGGTAGCCAAAGAACGAGTTGCTCAGTATTTTACTACCCTTACCACCCCACTGCGCCGTTCCTTAGACCAAGTGCAGGAAGAGCACTTACTAGGGCTCTATGCCGAGTTGCGGCGATTTCCAACTTTACTGAAAGCGCTCTCCTCGGTTACCCGTTCTAATTTTCTTGACCTCGTACGTAAGCGTGACCCGAAGTGGCATAAACATTTCCTCTCACACGTAAAGAATTTTGCCGCCTGGCCATATGTTTATGAAGGGCCGGCTGCGGATGAGGACTATTTCATTGAATTGTTACGTGATTTTAGACGGCGTCGTGTTAATCCACAAGCCACTCTGCGACGCAGGCAGCTTCAATTGAAGGAATTAGCGGATAGGCATCGCCAGTATCTTAAAGAGTTAAGGCTTAGCGCTGTAGAACGGAATTTTATCCGTTTGGCGCAGGACACCACTTTTGTTAAACCGTTACGCCGATTACTGCAAAGCCGGGCGTACTATTATTTTGAGCCGGTTTTATCGGAAATCGCCGCTCGTTTGGGCTTGTCATTGCGGCAGGTACGGTACCTCTTGTCAGAGGAAATGGACCAAGCCTTACGCCGTGGCTATACAGACGTCAATGCGCTTAATCAGCGAATTAAACGTTGTGTGTACACAAACAGCAACGGTAAGGTAAAGCTCTTAGTGGGGAAGGACGCGGATATATTTTGGCGTACTGTGCAAGAAGAAAAAATTCCGCGGCACGTAGCAGAACTGAGCGGCACCACAGCCTGTGTGGGCCGAGCCAGTGGGCGGGTGTGTATCGTTAATACCCCGGAGGATATGGCTCGTATGAAACCTGGTAATATTTTGGTATCCTTTGCCACCAGCCCCAATCTTATGCCAGCCATACGGCAGGCGGCTGCGATTGTAACGGACGAGGGCGGCTTAACCAGCCATGCGGCCATTGTTTCCCGAGAGCTGAGGATTCCCTGTGTCATTGGCACGCGCATAGCGACCAAGGTACTTAAGGAGGGCGAACGTGTTATAGTGGATGCGAGCGCGGCCATAGTTAAGCGCGCGTAGCGAGCCGACGTATGAATAAAAAATCCCGTAAACCCCTGTGGATGAATGCGGCGGATATACCCGACAACACGCTTTTCATGATGAGCGTGGCCATGAATTTTTTCATGAAGCATTGGTCACGCTACGGCATGAAGGTGTACGAGACGCGCTACTTCACGCTTTTCCGTGGCACCTTTGCCACCATGCACTACCTGCGGAGCGAATTCGACCGGCAGGCAGATTCCCTGGCGGGGCAAATAGTCGGGAACCACCAGTGGGGCATACGCTTACTGCGGCGGATTCAAGCCTGGTCCACGCAATTCATGGTGAGGGCAAAAGGAATAGCCAAGGTTAAACTGGAAGGTTTAACCAACGCGCAGTTGTTGCGCCTGTATCGCCGCGTCCTGCGTTATCATATTTTATCGCATGGTGTGGGTTTTTCGATTAATTGGCACGCTGACGCCGAAGGGGAGCGTGTTACTAAGTCTTTGTGGGTGGAGCTGGAAGCACATCTGAAACGTGCGGGATCAGCACGTAATCCCGCTGCCGTATTTAGCCTACTTACTACACCTCAGCGGTTAAGTCTGGTAGCTCAAGAGGAACTTGACTTACTTCGTTTGGCGGCGCGTATGTATAGTCGCCCTGTGCGGCATCGGTTTACACGTACTGCGCTTGAACCACTTACCGTATGGGTGGAGCAATCAAAATACCCAATCGCTCGGGCAATTCGGCGGCACCACCAACACTACTGTTGGCTTGATTACCAGTACCGGGGGCCGGCTGCCCCGCTTTCGGTTTATGTGGCCAGGCTGAAGGAGCTCTGCCGAGGAAAGCAGAATCCGGCGGCGCTACGCCTTAAGCTTATGGCAGAGCGACGCACTACGGTACGAGAACAGAATCGATTGGCGCGTGAACTCAAACTCCCGCGGACCTTTATTTATAAGCTAACCTTGGCGCGTGAACTTGTTTTTACCAAAGCCTACCGTAAGGAAGCTCTCTACCACGGAATGTATTGTTATGAGCCGTTCTTTCAGGAAGTAGGGCGGCGGCTGGGCCTCTCTCTGGCGCAGGTGTGGGCCATGAATTGGTGGGAGATCGAGGAAGCATTACGCGGCAATTCACCTAGTATTCACGAGCTTAACGAGCGCCAACAGCTGGCCGTAGCCTACGTTGATAAGTACGGGTACCGTGTATACACTGGTAATTCAGCCGAGCGTTTCTTAAGGGGCGTAAGGTTTGAGCGCCGTTATAATGTGGCGGCACGTGAGCTTAGGGGCACCCCTGCTTGTCCGGGTGTAGTCCGCGGTACGGTCCGCATTGTTAACGTGCCGAGCGATATGCACAAGATGAGAACAGGTGATATACTCGTTGCTCACAATACTAACCCCAATCTCGTACCGGCCATGAAGAAAGCCGCCGCTTTAGTTTGCGAGGCGGGCGGCTTGACCTGCCACACCGCTATTGTGGCGCGGGAATTGAAGACGCCTTGCGTGGTGGGTGTGCCGGGGGTCGATAAGATCCTTAAGGACGGGGACAGGGTGGAGGTGGACGCGGATAAGGGGATTATAAGAAAGCTATGAGCCGGAAAATGAATAAAGCCTGGGGCGATACATGGATGTTGGGAGAGGACATACCCGATATTGATTTTTTCTTTTCCCAGATATGGCTCAGCTGCTTTGTTGATGAATTTAAAAAACCCGGCGGCCAGGCCTACCGGAAAATCCTGGGTATTTACCGGGGCTACCATTTGTGGTTTTACTACGGCGAAAAAGATTCGTATGAGGTGGGGGAGCATATTGTCAATAAGTTCCTTGAGCAGCCCAAATTCGTTCAGGAAGTGAACGCTCAGATTATTCGCTGGTCGGACAAGCTTCGGCGGCAGGCAGAAAAAATACCAGAGGCAAATCTTAATAAGTTAAGTAATAGGCAATTGTGGAGTTTTTATTCCGGGCATAATCGCCTGCATACCCAGTATTATCAGTGGGGCTGGATACCAGTGGCAGCAGACATGTTCCATAACAATTTGACCATAAGGCTAAAAGAGCGCTTACGGCAAAAAGGCCTACCAGAAGGCAAGCTTAGCGAGATTTTTATAGTCTTAACGCAGCCGACCAAGAAATCACTTATCCAGTCGGAGCGAGAAGAGTTCCTTAGTTTGGCCGCCTGGCTACAGACGGACGTGTACCACCGGAAACTCCTTACTCGTCTTTACCGTTCCTTTGGCGCTTACAACGAAGCCAAATTTGGCTACCAGACCCATACTCCGGAATACGAAGCGCTGCTGGAGCAACAGGCGGGGCAACTGACGAGCCAGATAAAGCCCAGGGCGCTGGAGCGCATCCAGGCCCATTACCTAAAGTATTTTTACGTTAACCACATGTGGGTAGGTAGGGCCAGTTCGTTCGAGCATTATTTGAAGGAGCTTGCCAATCTCATTGGCTCTGGGGCAAAGCCAGCCCAAGTTTTAAGACAAGAGCAAGCGGAATTCATAAAGAACACGCAGCGTAGGAAGGCGGTACTAAGAAAGTACCACATAACCGGCAAGGACAAGGTATTGTTTGACGGGTTTGGCGATTTTATGGTTACTAAAATCTATCGCCGTTTTGCGCAAATATTTGCGATGTACAAGATGGAATTCGTTCTGCAGGAAATTGGCAACCGGCTCGGGCTATCGTTAATGGAAGCTCGCTTTATGTTGCCTGCCGAAGTGAAGCGAGCTTTGGCTACCGGTAGGCTGAATAAGGTTGCCATAAGAAAGCGAACAAAGATTTGCGCCATGATCGTTGAAACAGGGCAGGAGAAAGTTCATACTGGTGAGGCAGCTCGAAAGTTAGCTAAGCTGGTTGAGGACGTGAAGCACGGGGAAGTAGCTGAACTTAAGGGCCAAACTGGCTGCGTGGGAAAGGCGAGGGGCACGGTTAAAATCATCATTCGCCCCAGCGATATGAGCAAAATGCGCCCCGGTGATGTATTGGTTTCCATTGCTACGGATCCGGATATAGTCTCGGCTATGAAAAAAGCGGCCGCCATAGTAACCGAGCAGGGCGGCGTTACATCCCACGCCGCTATCGTAGCTCGTGAGCTGAATATTCCCTGCGTTATCGGTACCAAAATCGCCACTAAGGTATTTAAGGACGGTGATGTAGTCGAAGTTGATGCTACTAATGGAATAGTAAAAAAACTGTAATGGTGTAGGCTAATAATATGAAGGCAAGATTACTCCACCAAGAAACGTCGGTTACCCCCACTGGCAAACTGTAAACTTTTTTTAAAAAACAGGTAAGCATAGCGCATTTTGGCTAATTTGTCAAGAGGTGATACGGCTGGTACACTTGAATTTAGCTATGCCTAGCCACGTTTTAGCATTTAGCCAACTCAGTAAGAACGACACTCACCGCGCTGGCGGCAAGGGGGCTTCCTTGGGTGAAATGACCCGCGCCAAGATACCCGTACCGCCCGGCTATGTTGTTTTAGCCTCTGCTTTTGATAGGTTTTTGCATGAGACCAATCTAGAGGTGGATATTGAGTCACAACTTAAGAAAGTTAACCATAAGGATATAAGTTCTGTTGACAAATACTCCGCAGTAATACGCGACCTTATCCATGACGTAAAGATGCCAAAAGATCTGCAGCTGGAGATATTGGGTGAATTCAAGAAGCTGAAAGTGAAGCTCGTGGCAGTGCGTTCCAGCGCCACGGCCGAGGATTCCAGCCAAGCCAGTTGGGCAGGGGAGTTGGAAACGTACCTGAATACCACGGAGAAGAACCTGCTCGGTAAGGTAAGACAGTGTTGGAGTTCACTCTTTACACCACGTGCTATTTTCTACCGCCACGAGAAAAAGTTACATAAAGCAAAAGTTTCCGTAGCAGTAGTGGTGCAGGCCATGGTGCAGTCGGAGATTGCTGGTATTGCCTTTACCGTGCACCCGGTAACCAAAGACAGGAACCAAATGATTATCGAGGCTGGCTGGGGGCTGGGTGAAGCCGTGGTCTCGGGCCAGGTTACGCCCGATTCCTACGTTATCAACAAGAAGACATTGGCGCTTATGGACGTGAACGTGGCTGAGCAGGCTAAGCATATGGTTGGGAAGGCAGGCGGAGGTAATGTGTGGAAGGCTGTACCTAAGCATGATCAGCGCACGCAAAAACTTAGCGGCAAGCAGATAATTGAACTAGCTAAGATTTGCCTGGGGATTGAAAAGCACTACGGATTTCCGTGTGACATAGAGTGGGCTTTCTCCCGGGGCAAGTTCTACGTTACCCAATCCCGTCCCATTACCACGCTGTAGTAACTCCTACCAAAAAGGTAGGAGTTTTGGTATACTGGGGATATGCTAAGTCTGTCTGCACATGGGGATTATGGGCTTCTGCTGCTTAGGGCGCTTGCGAGCGCTAAGTCGGGGCAGTACGTTAGCCTGGCCAAGTTAGCGCAAGAACGGCACTTGCCCAGAAAGTATTTGGATCACGTAGCCAAACAGTTGGTTGTGGCCGGAGTAATAGTGGCGCGCGAGGGGCGCGCTGGCGGTTATGCCTTACGTAAGCCTGTGGAGGAGATAAGGTTTGTTGAGGTACTGGAAGCGCTGGAGGGTTCACTGGGGCCAACCCAATGTACTCACGACGGCGAGTGTTGCGAACGCCAGGCAGCGTGTGAAAGGAAGACTGGTTGGCAAGCGTTACATAAAGAGCTGTTTAATTTGCTTAAATCAAAAACTTTAGCCGACGTGTTGAGCGCGGCCGCAAAATATTAATTCTTATCCATAAATTTTTACTATATGTTTGAACTACCTAAATTACCTTACGGCTTTGATGCGCTAGAGCCTTACCTGGACGCCAAGACTATGGAGCTTCACCACGGTAAGCATCACGCTACTTATGTTGCTAAATTGAACGAGGCGTTACAGCAATCACCAGAGTGGGAAGCTAAGAGCCTGGAGGATATTGTGAAGGGTTATGCCGAAGCGCCTGAAGCCATACGTGGCGCGTTGCGGAACCACGGCGGTGGGCACTTGAACCATTCGCTTTTTTGGAAATCTCTTTGCTCGCCCGCTGGAGGAGTTGGTGAACCCGATGGTAAAGCAGGAGAAGCCTTAGGGAGTGCGTTCGGCGATTATGGCAAGTTCAAGGAACAATTCACCAAAGCTGCGCTGGGGGTATTTGGTAGCGGCTGGGCTTGGCTAGTAAAAGACACTTCAGGAAAATTGAGCGTTGTTACTACGCCTAATCAAGACAACCCTTTGACGCAGGGCTTAGTTCCACTTTTGGGCTTGGATGTGTGGGAGCACGCGTACTACTTAAAGTACCAGAACCGTCGCCCGGAATACGTGGAGGCCTGGTGGAATGTGATTAATTGGGAGGAAGTGGCAGCGAGGCTATAGCATGGTGCAACTCTTAGAAGTTAATAATCTCCACGTTCAGGTTGAGGGTAAAGAGATTTTAAAAGGGGTAACACTGGCAGTTAAGGCTGGTGAGGTGCACGCGCTCATGGGCCCGAACGGCTCGGGTAAGAGCACCTTAGCTTCGGTGCTTATGGGCCATCCGGGTTACGAAATAACCCAGGGTAGCGCAACCTTCTTGGGGCAGAATCTTTTGGCTATGAAACCTGAAGAGCGTTCGCGTATGGGAGTGTTCTTGGCTTTCCAATATCCCGTGGCGGTTCCTGGGCTTACGGCTGAGCACTTTTTGCGCACGGCGTTCAATGCCCACCGCGAGGCGCGGGGCGAGAAGCCATTGAATCCCATGGATTTTCGAACCTTAGTACAGGCCGAGCTAGACCGTTTGCAGATGAAGCCAGAACTTTTAGAGCGCGGGTTGAATGATGGTTTTTCCGGTGGCGAGAAAAAGCGCTTGGAGATTCTACAGCTCGCGGTACTGAAACCACAACTGGCTGTGCTGGACGAAACAGACTCTGGTTTGGATGTGGATGCTATGAAGCTGGTGGCACAAGGAGTAAATAGTCTCCTTGGCTTCGCCATGGGTGTGTTAGTAATTACGCATTATCAAAGATTATTGCACTATTTAAAGCCCACGCATGTTCATGTGATGGTCAATGGCAGAATGGCGAAGTCGGCTGGGCCAGAATTGGTTCAAGCTGTTGAAAATTCTGGCTATGATCAATTTACGGTTGCCCATGCCTAGCCAGTTAAAATATCCGGCAGGTTCATACCAGTACGGTTTTCACGATGAGGTGAAGCCGGTGTACGCTATTCCGCCGGGGTTGTCGGAGCGTGTGGTGGAGGAGATCTCCCACATCAAAAATGAGCCTACTTGGATGCGTGAGCGTAGGCTGAAAGCGCTGGCGGCGTTCGAGGCGCGCCGCGTGCCTACCTGGGGTGCTGACCTTTCAGGCATAGATTTTCAATCCATTTGTTACTACCTTAAGCCGTCTGAGCGGCAGGCTGCGTCGTGGGATAAAGTGCCCGAGAAGATAAAGCAGACGTTTGATAAACTTGGCATTCCGCAAGCCGAGGCCAAGTTTCTTTCGGGGGTGGGGGCGCAGTACGACAGCGAGGCCGTGTACCACAACCTTAAGGAAGAATGGAAAAAGCAGGGCGTAATTTTTATGGATATGGATTCGGGCTTGCGGGAACATCCTGAAATCGTGAAACAGTACTTCGGTACGGTGATACCTTTGAACGATAATAAATTCGCCGCGCTTAATACGGCGGCGTGGAGTGGCGGCTCGTTCGTGTATGTGCCGCGCGGTGTGCAGGTAACGGCACCACTACAAGCATATTTTCGCCTGAACGCGCAGAACATGGGCCAATTTGAGCGTACGTTGATTGTGGCCGAGGAAGGGAGTTTTGTTACCTATGTGGAAGGATGTACGGCGCCAGTGTATGCGGTGGATTCCTTGCACTGTGCCGTGGTAGAAATAATCGCCAAGCCGTATTCTCGCGTAAGGTACACCACTATGCAGAATTGGAGCAACGATGTTTACAATTTAGTTACTAAACGCGCGGTAGCCCTCGAGGGTGCCACGGTGGAGTGGGTAGATGGGAATTTTGGCAGCAAGGTGACCATGAAGTACCCCAGCGTGTTTATGAAGGGTCGCGGTTCACGTGCGGATATTCTCTCGCTAGCTTACGCCGGACCAGGGCAACACCAAGACGCTGGAGCTAAAGTTGTGCATCTGGCGCCAGACACTTGCTCCAACATTGTCTCCAAATCTATTTCCCGCGGGGGTGGGCGCACCAGCTACCGTGGACTTTTACACGTGGCGGCCCAGGCCAAGCACAGCAAGGCCAAGGTGAAGTGTGATGCCCTGATTATGGACCCGGCCTCGCGTTCCGACACTTATCCAACCAACGATGTACGCACACGTGAGGTGCAAACAGAGCATGAAGCCACTGTTTCCAAAGTGGGTGAGGAGCAACTCTTTTACTTGCGGGCGCGCGGCTTGAGCGAGAACGAAGCAGCTTCGCTCATTGTGGCGGGGTTCATTGAACCGATTGCCCGCGAACTACCCATGGAATACGCGGTGGAGCTGAACCGCTTAATAGAATTGGAAATGGAGGGCAGTGTGGGATGAGTCCTGCGCCAATCACTATTTCGGGGGTAGGTGAAGTAGTCCGTTTAACCGCTACAGCCCATAACGAGAGCGAGGTGTACTGTGCACCTCGTAGTGTGAGTACAATTCTGGTGTCCGAACCGTGCTCCTACTTAACATTTGAGGTGGCCGAGGGAGCGGCCGCGCACGTTATACTTACGTGCTTGGCGCCTGAGTGCCAGGTAGGAGTGTTGGTGCGAGCAGGGGCGCAGGTGGTTGTTACGGTGGCGGCTGAGGCAAAAACCGATGTGAAACTTATGACCACTATTCGTCTGGTCGGTAGCCAAGCTCGCGCCCATCAGCAGGTTGCCTTGATTGGTCACGCCGGTGTGCAATACCTGGATTGTAACTTGGTGCACGAGGTGCCGGTAACGTTTGGGCGCTTAACAGCCAGGCGCGTACAATTGGGGGATAGCCGTGGAGCCTTGACTGGTATGCTGGCTATTTTGCCTGAGGCGCAAAAAACCGATACCTACCTTTCTGACAAAGCGCTACTTTTAGGAGCGCAGAGCCAGGCTACCTCGGACCCGCGCTTGGAAATACAAGCTGATGACGTGCGGGCCTCGCACGGTGCTACCATAGGCCAGCTCTCGGCCGAGGAGTTGTTTTACCTGAGGAGCAGGGGATTGGCAGAGGAAACTGCCACAGCCGTGTTGTTGGAAGCATTCTTGAAACCTGCGCTGGTTGGTGTACCATTAGAAATAAGCGAGAAATTGTTTCATGGCCTTACAACCCGGCAGTTCGCTTAAGGAGGCGTTCCCCGTTTTCGCGCATCACCGCGAACTCGTGTTCTTGGATAACGCGGCTTCCTGCCAAAAACCAGTGGTGGTACTGGAGGCCATGGATAAGTTGTACCGCACTTCGTACGCTAACGTGCATCGCGGCGTGTATCAGATATCAGAAGCGGCCACGGCGCAGTTTGAAGGCGCTAGGCAAGACGTAGCAAGATTTATTAACGCGGCGAGCGCCGAAGAGGTAATATTTACCAGGAACGCAACAGCAGCGCTGAATGTGGCGGCTGCCAGTTTAGCGTTGGGCCTTAAAGCGGGAGATGAGGTATTGTTGACGCACTTGGAGCACCATGCCAATTTAGTGCCCTGGCAAGAGGCTGCGAAACGGCACCAGCTAGTGCTTAAATTCATTCCCGTAACCGAGGAGGGTCGATTAGATCTTAGTAGTATTGATGAACTTATAAACAGCCGAACTAAAGTTTTGGCCATTACCGCCACCTCAAATGTCACCGGTACCGTAACTGAGCTAGATAAACTAATTCCCAAAGCTAAGGCAGTAGGCGCTACCGTGGTGGTGGATGCGGCCCAAGCGGCCCAGCACCTGCCCTTAGACGTGCAGGCCTTGGGCTGCGACCTGCTGGCTTTTTCTGGGCACAAAGTTTTTGGGCCTTCAGGCATAGGCGTGCTCTGGGGCAGAATGGAACTCTTGTCCTCTCTGCCACCATTCGAGTTCGGTGGTAACATGATCCAGGAGGTAAGCTACGAGAGTGCGAGCTTTGCGCCGCCGCCGGCTCGTTTTGAAGCAGGTACGCCACCTATTGCCGAGGCGGTGGGCTTGGGGGCGGCAGTCAAGTTCATCCAACAGATTGGCTGGGGGGCCATTTGTGATTACGAGGAAGGTCTTACCCGCTACGCTTTGGAGAAGCTGGTGGCGGTGCCTGGTTTACGACTCATAGGCCCAAGTACACCAGAAGCTCGAGCGCCGGTGTTTTCCTTTGTGTTGGAGGGCGTGCACCCGCACGATGTGGCTAGTATTTTGGACGGCGTGGGAGTGGCGGTACGGGCCGGGCATCATTGCGCCATGCCGCTACACAAGCGCTTCGGCTTACCCGCCACCACACGCGCCAGCTTTACCATATACAACACAGAAGAGGACGTGAACGCGCTTGTGAGCGGACTTGCCAAGGCGCGGCAGATGTTGGCGCTCTAGGTATGGATTTGTACCAGCAGAATATTATGGACTACTACAAGCACCCGCGTAAGCAGGGTTTGCCTACTGGTGCTACTCACAGAGGTGATATGGCGAACCCGCTCTGCGGTGACAAGATCGATCTGCACTTGGTTATGTCTGGTGGTACGGTCACCAAGGCCGGTTGGGAAGGCGAGGGTTGCGTACTGTCCTTGGCGGCCGCGGACATGCTAGCCGAGTATCTGCAGGGCAAAAGCGAAACCGAGGCAGGCGCGGTGGACCAGTCTTGGGTGAAAAAATCCTTGGGTGTTAGCCCAAGCCCCTCACGTTTGAAGTGTGCGCTTTTAGCACTTGAGGCGTTACAAAAAGCTTTAGCTAAGAACTAACCGAAACTTCATATGAAAGGATACATAGTGGATTTAGAAAAGGCGACACTGGCCAATGGTAATTTTCGTCAGGTACTGTACACGGCCAAGCACTCGCAATTGGTGCTTATGGCCTTAGTTCCCGGAGATGACATAGGTGAAGAGATTCATGAACTTGACCAGTTCATTCGGGTGGAAGCAGGCCAGGGCAAAGCGGTGCTTAACGGTGTGGAGCACGAGCTTAAGGACGGCAGCGCGGTAGTGGTGCCAGCCGGCGTTAAGCACAACATTATAAACACATCAAGTGAACCGCTGAAGCTGTATACGCTCTACAGCCCGCCGGAGCACAAGGATGGGACTGTACAAGCTGGTAAAAAAGAAGCGCTCGCCGCTCACGAGCACTTTGATGGCGTAACTTCCGAGTAGTGGTTTAAGAAGAGTGCTTACGGTAGTAATCCGCCAGGAGTGCAGCGGTAGCTCCCACTACGCCATGGAAAACGTGTTCAGGCACTTCCAGGTGGAAAATATCACCCAAGTTGGGAAAGCTTAGGCCCAGCATGAGCAGGGCTAAGTTAACAATGGCCAGCGCGTTAAGGTAGCGGTTCTGGTTGAGGTTGGCGCTGCGCTTTAGGCCAAGCATGAGGCCGACAGCGCCCAGAGCGGCGTAAAGCAGACTTTGCCAGAGGTCGAACTGCACCAGGTAGAGCACATTAGGCACGAAAAATCCAAGCAGACCAACTGCCAACATGAGTGCGCCGTAGGCTGTTACGAATGTACGGAGCATAAGCTAGTTTCAGTATACCCGGCCGGTATATTTTATGCTACCATTCTACACATGGAGCAACGCGTGTGTGTGATCGGTGGTGCGACTTGGGATGCTTTTTTCACCACTGCGCAAGCGGATTTGGTAAAGGCGTCTGCTGGCCGTGGCCAGCCAGCCTTGGCTTTTCCTTATGGCGGCAAGGTGGACGCGCAGGAAGTACTGTACGGTTTTGGCGGTGGGGCAGCCAACGTAGCGGTGGGTTTGACGCACTTGGGGGTACGCGCTGACGTGTTAACGCGCGTGGGCCGGGATTGGCGCGGTAGCGAGGTGGCAAAGAATTTCCGCCACGTCGGCGTGGGAACGCGGTTGTTGCAGTACGACAGGAGCACCAAGACCGCCTTGGCCTTTATTGTAACCGCGGGGCGAGGGCACGATCATGTGGCTTTTGTGGCACGCGGAGCCACAGTGAACTTGCATGTACCTCCGCGTTTGCCGGGGCGCTACCAGTGGTGCTATGTAAGTGCTCTCGCTACTCCTGATTGGTCCGTAAAACTGCGACGGCTGTTTGGGAATTTTACCAGGCAGGGTGGTAGTATTTTTTGGAACCCTGGTGCCGGACAGCTGGCCGAGCCCAAGAAACTAGCGGCGCTCTTGCGCTACGTAACAGTGCTCGACCTTAATAGTGATGAAGCAAGGTTGCTCTTACGGCGCTTAAAGCGCGGGAGCTTCCGCAACGTACCCGCCATGCTGAAGGCGCTTAAAGCGCTTGGCCCCAAACTGGTGTTGGTGACGTGCGGGCACGAGGGGGCGTACCTATATGATGGTACCCATTGTATGTACCACGAGGTGTACCAGGTGAAGCCTGTGAATACCACAGGGGCGGGCGACGCTTTTGGTTCTGGGTGGTTGGCCGGGTACCTGGCCTCTGGTATGAACCTCAACGTTGCCATGCAGTGGGGCATGCTGAATTCAAATTCAGTAATTACCCAGGTGGGAGCGCAACGTGGGCTTTTAACTATGAGCACGCTCGCTAAGTTCCGCGCTTTCTATGACCGCGCGTAAGGTTCCGGTTGAAATATCTGCCCGGCATGTCCACTTGTCGGCCGTACACCTGGCAGCCTTGTTTGGCCCAAGTTCTACGTTGGGGGTGCTTAAGGAGATATCCCAACCCGGGCAATTCGCCGCCCAAGAGACCGTGACTGTCATCGGGCCGCAGGGTGAGCTTGGCGCGCGGGTAGTGGGGCCGGTACGTGAAGCTACGCAGGTTGAACTTACCAGCACGGAGTGCTGGCAAATCGGCCTGCCGGTTGTTTTGCGGGTTTCGGGTAATCTAGCCGGAACACCTGGGTGCCGCTTGCGCGGGCCGGCGGGCGAGGTAGAACTCAGTGAGGGTGTGGTGGTAGTACAACGGCACCTCCATATTTCACCTGAACAAGCCAAGGAATGGAAATTAAAGCACGGAGATACGGTTTCCATCGCCACGAGCGGTAATCGCCCCGTTACTTTTCACGATGTTTATGTGCGTTCTCGTTCAGGAG
>JAUYKG010000025.1 GCA_030700105.1 Candidatus Veblenbacteria bacterium | reverse complement strand
TCAGCCCCGGGAATTTTCGCCGCCGGGGACATTACCACCATTTCCTATAAACAGATCGTTATTTCCTCCGGTTGGGGCGCCACTGCCGCGCTCAAGACATACGAGTACCTACAAAAGGTGCGGGGATTCCGGGGGGTGAGCATTGATTGGGGGTTGGCCAAAAGCCCCACGGTCATTGCCACCCCAACCGACCCAGCCGCGGCCAAGAACTAATTATTAACTGTTTTTTGTTGCCTATGTCTATTTTTGCCAACGTTCTTCAGCAGCTCAAAGCCGCTACTCAAGTGAGCAAGGTGCCTGCAAGTATTGTGGAACAATTGCAACGGCCCGAACGCACCCTTACCTTTACCTTGCCAGTGGTAATGGACAACGGCAGCGTTCGTACCTTCGAAGCCTATCGCGTGCAGTACTCCTCGGCGCGCGGACCGTACAAGGGCGGTCTGCGCTACCACCCTCAAACCAACCTGGACGAGGTGAAATCACTCGCCTTTTGGATGGCGGTAAAGTGCGCCGTGGTGGGCATTCCGCTGGGCGGAGGCAAGGGTGGCATTACGGTTGATCCCAAGAGTCTTTCGCGCGGCGAGCTGGAACGTTTAACGCGCGCTTTCGCGCGGGAGCTGGTGCCTTTTATTGGGCCGGATAAAGACGTGCCGGCGCCGGACGTGAACACCACACCCGAAGTTATGGCTTGGGTAATGGATGAGTATGAGAAGGTAGTGGGGTACAAAGCGCCTGGCGTGGTTACAGGCAAGCCGCTCGCGCTCGGGGGTTCGCAGGGCCGCACGCCTGCCACAGCGCAGGGCGCCCTATACGTACTTAGTGAGCTAGTTCAAAAACTTAGGCTTAAACCAAAGCAAATCACCGTAGCCGTACAGGGTATGGGTAATGTGGGCGGCATTATGGCGCAGCTTTTGCACCAGGCTGGCTACCAGGTAGTGGCTATGTCGGATTCTGCGGGCGGCGTATACAATCCTAAGGGCTTGGATGTGCCGGCAGTAGAACAGTTTAAAAAGCAAAGCGGTTCACTGAAAGGGTTCCCGGGTGGCAAGCAAGTTTCTAACGCTAAATTGTTGGAGTTGCCAGTAACCGTGCTTATTCCGGCGGCTCTGGAAAACCAGATAACAGGCAAGAACGCTGGTCGCATTAAAGCCAAGGTAGTGTTTGAAATGGCGAATGGCCCCACCACTCCGGAGGCGGACGCTAAGCTGGCCCGCCGCAAGATTATTGTTGTGCCGGATGTGTTGGCGAACGCCGGTGGGGTAACGGTGTCGTACTTTGAACTGGTGCAAAACCTGCAGCAGTACTACTGGAGCGAAGGCGAGGTAATGGCCAAACTGAAGCCTATTATGGTTACCGCCTTCAAGCAGGTATGGCAGCGCGCTGAACAGCTTAAGGTGCCTTTGCGCACTGCTGCCTTTGTTATCGCCTTGGAGCGCATTGCCCAGGCCATTGAAGCGAGGGGGGAGTACTAAGCAGTGTTGGAGGATTTTGTTAGCAAAGACTTTTATTACGCCCTGGTTGGGGCGACTACCAATCAGGAGAAGTACGGCTACCGCGTGCTTAAGGATTTGGCAGGCGCTGGGTTTAACATTGTAGGAGTGAACCTGAGGTATCAGGAGATTGATGGCATTCCGGTGTATCCAAAACTTAAGGATGTGCCACAAAAACCGGACGTGGTTATTTTTGTGGTGCCGCCGGAAGTTGGAATAAAGTTGCTGGACGAAGTCGCAGCTCTTGGTGTTGGTAAAGTTTGGTTCCAGCCTGGGGCAGAGAGTGAGGAGATTCGTACCAAGGCACAAACACTCGGGCTTAAAGCTATGGCCGACGGCAGCTGTATTATGGTGGCTCGCCGTGTTTTGGGATTATAACCATTCTCTAATTCGCGCGAATTAGAGAAGAGAGCTTAAGTGGAAGCAATTATTCTAAAAAAGTGAGGGCCTCTTGCTTAAAGAGACCCTCGGTGTCGCGCTATGTTATTGGGCGTGCGACGCGTGCCTTGCGGCACTTAATTTTGTTGATGCCGACGTATTATTTGTTCTTGGTATATGATATCTAATGCGGTGAATATGTCAAAATAATTCGTGATTTTATGCTTAAACCAACTTTGCGCAAGGAACGGCGATTGTGGCGACAAGGACTTGCTGTGGTGGCGGGGGTAGACGAGGTTGGTCGCGGTGCTTGGGCCGGCCCCTTAGTAGCAGCCGCGGTGATAATATCGGCAGGTGTGCAACCGCGACCTGCCTGGTGGCGGTGGGTGAGGGATTCAAAACTACTTTCACCCGCGGCGCGCGAGCGAGTGTTTGCCTCGGCCGCGCCCGAGCTTGTGTGGGCTCTTGGTATAGTGAGCAGCCGCGATATTGATAAGTTAGGTGTGGCCGAAGCGAATCGGCAGGCTGTTCGTTTGGCTGTGGGCAACCTGAAACAGAAACCTCACTACGTGCTGGTTGATTATGTGGCTCGCTTGGGCGGGGAGGTGTGCGGGATACCATCCCAAGTTATGGTGGATGGCGACGCCACAGTATTTTCCATCGCACTCGCTTCCATTGTTGCCAAGGTGGAGCGTGATCGCCTCATGAGAAACTACGACAAGCAATACCCCGGCTATGGTTTTGCAGCGCACAAGGGGTATGGTACACGGGAGCACCGTGCTGCCTTACGGCGCTTGGACCTGTCGCCGTTGCATCGGCGGTCGTATCGACCCGTGGCCGCTCGGTTGCTATACTAATACCATATGAAAGGTGAGGTGGTGGCAGCTAAGTTACTGGATCCGCAAGCGCTCTTAAAGCAGGAGCTTGGTGTGCAGTTCGGGCACCAGCTGGCGGATTTTGGCTGCGGCGGAGCGGGCTACTTTACTCTGCCGGCCGCGCGTTTAGTTGGCAGCCGCGGCAAGGTGTACGCCGTGGATATTTTAAAGTCCGCGCTCGAGGGGGTACTAAGCAAGGCTAAGTTGGAGAACCTGCTGAACATTGAAACGGTTTGGAGCGACGTGGAGCGGGTGGGTGCCACCAAGATTACGCCAACCACGCTCGATAGCGGGTTGCTCATTAACATCATGTTCCAGTCGCGGCAGAACGAGAACATTCTGCAGGAGGCGCACCGGCTCTTAAAGCAAGGAGGCAAGCTCCTGGTGGTGGATTGGAAGGTGGAACCAACCCCATTCGGCCCGCCGTCCCCAAATCGGCTGGCGCCAGAGAAGGTTATGGAACTGGCCACAAAACTCGGCTTTACCCAAGAGAAGCAGTTTGAGGCCGGGCCCTACCACTACGGTTTTGTGTTCGTAAAACAGTAAACATTATGCTTGTGTTGTTCGCACCATTCTTAACTTGGTCGTATTGGTTTACCTCTTATCCCGCGCCCTTTAGTGGGCCAACTTTTTGGATAGTGGTTGGTCTCACGGTGGGTGGTGTAGTATTGGGGTTGGCGCTTAAGCTCGGCGCCGGTTGGCTTAAGGAACCCAGTACCCGTCGTATTATTAAGCGCTTGGGTAGCCTGAGCATAACTATGGGGCTGCTTACCGGTGTAAGTTTCTTTTTTACCCAAACTTCCACCCCCACGCTCGGCAGCAGGTTTTGGTTCGGTTTGTGGTTACTCGTGGCACTCGTGTGGTTGGTGTTCATACTTAGGTACGTGTTTGCCCAAGCTCCGCGTGAGCGTGCTGAGCGTGCCAAGCAGCTCGAGTATCAAAAGTACCTGCCGCGCTAAACTTACATATTATGTTTTGCCACTTCTCTAGAGAAGTGGCGCAAGAGTCGCGGCCTCGGTCTTCAGGCTGATCCCGCTAAGCGGGATTACCGAGCCCTACAATAGGGCCGCGGGGGAGAATTTTACGTTTTGATTTAACCTAATGCCTCACGCCAGACAAAAGACCGGTGGGTTAGGGGAAGCAGCCGCTCGTTCCTATTTGGAAGAACGGGGATATGTAGTGCTGGCGCAAAATTGGCACGCCGGACGGTGGGGCGAGATTGATATTGTGGCCCAGGAAGGCAACGAGCTTATTTTTGTAGAAGTAAAAACAAGGCGCGGCGCCGGCTTTGGCTATCCGGAGGAAGCGGTGAACCGCGCCAAGCAGGCCAAGCTCCGCGGTGCGGCCCAGGCGTACCTTACCGCGCACCCGCACTTGCCTCAGCAACCGCGTTTTGATGTGGTGGCCATCGTATTGTCGGAGCGGGGCGAGGTGGAGGATATAAAGCACTTCCGGTGCTTGACTTTTTCTTAAAACTGCGCTATCATACATAGTGAAGTTGGATAGTGAAGGCAAAGGGATTAACAAGTGGAGTTTAAGAGGGGCGGTGGAGACGAGTTGAGGGAAACCCTAGGCTTTAAATACTTGAGGCCTGAGATTTCCCCCAACCCAAAACTCCCACCAAAAATCGGCATCTGCCTCACCCCCTCTCAAACACAACCAAACTCCCAAAAACAATCCCCCCAAAAACCTTCAACAAAACTATCCAACTTTTCCTTTTGTCTAAATTCCAGCGGTTGCAGCTGGTTTTTTGTTTATAGTTGACAAATACTCTTGGGTTGGATTATAGTCAGTGTACTAGGTGCTTATGATGAGCAACCTAGTTTTTTCTTGCTTAAATAACCGAATATGCAAACATCACCCATACTCATGGCCATACAGCAGATCTGCGAGGAGAAGAATATCCCCGTTTCTGCCGTGGTGGAGACAATTGAGCAGGCCCTGGCTTCGGCCTACCGCAAAGACTTTGGTGAGCCTAACCAGAACGTGAAGGTGGAATTTGATCCGGTTACCGGCGGTAGCCGTATTTTTGACGTAAAGTCCGTGGTGGAAGGCCCGGCTGAGGGTGAGGAAGAGATTAATGAGAAAAAAGAGATTTTGCTCGCTGACGCTAATAAGATTCAGTCCGGTATTGCCGTGGGCGAAGAAATACGGACCGAGCTGCCGGTACCCGCCGAGTACGGTCGCGTGGCCGCGCAAACCGCCAAGCAGGTTATTATTCAGCGCCTTAGGGAGGCCGAACGGGAAATGGTGTTCTCTGAATATAAAGATAAGGAAGGTCAAGTAGTGCTTGGGACTATTCAGCGCGTGGAAGGGCGAACTGTGTTTGTGGATTTGGGGCACACAGTGTCAGTAATGCCCTACGCCGAACAGATTCCGCGCGAGCACTACGTACCCAGCGCTCGGCTTAAGGTGTACCTAGTTTCCGTGTCCGCTTCCTCGCGCGGGCCCGAGGTGCTGGTGTCGCGCACGCACCCTGAGATTGTGCGCCAGCTTTTTGCGCAAGAGGTGCCGGAGATTGCCGCGGGTACGGTGATTATTAAAGCCATTGCCCGTGAGGCTGGCAGCCGCACCAAGATCGCTGTTACCGCTACGGAATCGAATATAGACCCTATAGGTTCTTGCGTGGGGCAGCGTGGCATGCGCGTGCAAACGGTTATTTCCCAGTTGGGGGGTGAGAAGATAGACATTATTGAGTGGTCAGATGATACGCAGCGTTACATTGGCGCGGCGCTTTCACCTGCCAAGGTGCTGGTGGTGGAACTGGACGAACCGAACCACACTGCCCGCGTGCAGGTGGCGGACGATCAGCTTTCCTTGGCCATTGGCCGGGGTGGGCAGAACGTGCGCTTGGCGGTAAAGCTTACGGGCTGGAAAATAGACATTGCCGGTAGTGGCACAGGCGAAGTAGTAGCGGTGGAGAGTGAGGCCGAAGCCAAGGCAGAAGAAGGCGAGGCGGCGTCAACTAGCGCCCAGCCAGCCGAAGCAGTTGGTCCAACCGAGGCTCAGGCCGAAGCGCCAGTAGCAGAAGTCGCCGCACCAGCCGACAACCAGGCAGCCAAAAGCGCAGAGTAGTGCTTTTTATTTTCAACTTTTAATTTTGAACTCTTAATCGTGCCTATGTTCAATCCCATTTTGTTCGCCATTTTAGCTTCAGTCGTTACCATTGTTTGGGGGTTACTGCTTATGCGTTGGGTGGTTAAGCTGCCTACCGGCACCGACCGTATGCGCGAGATCGCCGCGGCTATTCAGGCCGGCGCCCGCGCCTATCTTACGCGGCAGTATAAAACCGTGGCGGTTATCGCTCTGGTGCTATTTGTGGTACTGGGGTTGTTGTGGGGCTGGGTAACGGCCCTGGCCTTTTTGGTGGGGGCGGTGTTCTCCGCCGCCGCTGGGTTTATTGGTATGAACATTTCCGTGCGCGCGAACGTGCGCACTGCTGAAGCGGCCAAAGAGGGCTTGGCCTCGGCCTTTAAGGTTGCCGTGCGTGGTGGCTCGGTAACTGGACTCTTGGTAGTTGGTTTGGCGCTTTTGGGAGTAGCTGGCTTTTTTTGGCTCTCGGACGGGAACCTGCCGGCGCTCATTGGTTTGGGGTTCGGCGGCAGTTTGATTTCCGTGTTCGCGCGGTTGGGGGGTGGCATTTACACTAAAGCGGCCGATGTGGGAGCGGACCTTGTGGGCAAGTTGGAGGCTGGCATTCCCGAGGATGACCCACGCAACCCGGCGGTTATCGCCGACAATGTGGGCGACAATGTGGGCGATTGCGCCGGTATGGCCGCCGACTTGTATGAGTCCTACGCCGTCACGGCAGTAGCGGCTATGATCTTAGGTAGCTTGGTGTTCCGCAATTTTGACGCGGCAGTTACCTACCCCCTGGCCTTGGGTGGTATTTCCGTACTTACGAGCCTGGTGGCGACCTGGGTGATCAAGCTGGGCAACCGCGGTAGCATTATGGCCGCCCTGTACCGAGGTTTGGCGGTAGCTGGCCTGCTGGCGGCTGTGGCGTTCTACTTTGTTACGCAAAAGCTCATGGCGGGCAATGGGTTGTATTCTGAAATGAACATTTTTCTGGCCAGCCTCTTGGGCTTGGTGGTAACTGGACTCTTGGTATGGATTACTGATTACTACACCAGCACCAGCCATAAGCCAGTGCGGGCGATAGCACAGGCCTCCACCACCGGACACGGTACGAATATCATTGCCGGCCTGGCAGTGGCTATGCGTTCCACGGCCTGGCCCACGCTCGTAATCGCTGCCGCTATTTTGGGTGCTTTTTCCCTGGCTGGTTTGTATGGCGTGGCCGTGGCGGCCATGGCCATGCTTTCTTTGACTGGCATTATTGTTACCATAGACGCGTACGGGCCCATTACCGATAACGCCGGTGGCATTGCGGAAATGGCCGAGCTGCCCGAGGGTGTGCGGCAGGTAACAGATCCTCTGGACGCGGTGGGCAATACCACCAAGGCGGTTACC
>JAUYKG010000008.1 GCA_030700105.1 Candidatus Veblenbacteria bacterium | reverse complement strand
TACAGCACAGTAAGCCGCTCCGCTATTGAAAGTGCACTTATCCGCCCAGGTATTAAGCCCTAAGGCTTGCTTGTTCTGCCCCACCCGGTCGGTCGTGGCATCAACCAGGTAAAGCATAGGCTGATAATTCGTGGCGTCGCTATATACCGAGTACAGGAGCTGTTTACCGTCGGGGGTCCACTCTGGCACAAAACCACGCCCTTCAATCTGTAGGCTGCGGAAGTTCTCACCCTGGAACCCAATCAAGAGCACTTGCTGATTAAAGAGCCCGCTCGCCTCACCCGTGCGGGACAGCGCCACCACCTGGTTATTGGCCGACCAGGCCACGTGTACCTTATCCGCATTCTCGCCCATGGGCTCAATAGGTGTGAGCTGCGAACCGTTGGCATTCACGCTTACAATCCAGTTGTCCGCCGGATTGGTGGAAAGGAACTTACCGGCAATCTGAGCACCGGTAGGAGCGAATGAGAACTCGGCCATTTCCTTGGGTAAGGTGTACTGTTTGTTGGTGGCAAAGTCGTACACCACATTGGCACCATCGGGAAACTCCAGCACCGTCGCCTGCCCGTCCGGTGACCAGGTAATATTTTCTACACTGCAGTAACGAGCATCACCTAGCGTGGCGCGTTCGCCGTTCGGCTGTGTTTCGTAGAACTGGCAGGTGGAAAGGTCATAGTACCGCGCCCCACTGCCCGCGCTGCCAACCGGCTGAACTGTGGAACCATTAGTTAATGCGGGAGCTGTGGTAGCTCCACCCTCGGCAATGGTAGTGGCCTCCGGGAACAGAGGGGCACCCGTGGTTGGTGAGGGTTCGTTCACGTTGATATTCAAATTACCTGCCGAAGGCAAACCGCCAGGCGCAGCCGGCCCTTCATTCACCGGCGGCTGAGGCACGGGTGTGGTCCGGAGCGCCAAATACATAAGCCAAGCCAACACGACTATGGCCAACCCTATGCCGCCCAGTAATAGAAGTTTACGTTTGTCTAAGTTCTCAAACATACTTCAGGGAATCATTAACGATCAGGAAACTCTGCCCGCGTAATACTAAGGTCGCATTTAATCGGAATTAATCTACCATTATCGTCATAAGTATCAAAAAGCTTAGTGTCGCTAACTTCAGCCCAATTTATATCCCCCCACGGATTATCTTTACCGCTACTGCTAATTATTCTCTTAGAATTTTGACCGCTACAAAAAGCGGCATCAATAGCATAATAATCGTCAACTACTAAATTATCGGTCGACTCAACTTCCACTACCAGCGCTATCCCCTTAAATCCACCGGCATTTCTGCACCATGTGGGTGTTAACGGACTGGGATTACCGGTTCCACCGTCCGTGCCCCAGCAGTTACCGATAGCGTAAGTAGAATTACCTTCCACATTAAGCCAAGTTTGGCCTGACCCATTTGGCGTTGATACCCCACAATCAGAACCTCCGTTACGTATGGTTGTAGTGCTGTCTTGGCAAATAAAAAGCATATCAAGAGAATTCACCTCTATACCCGCCAATTTACCCTTAAGCATATAAGGGACGCAGTCTCGCCTAACTGGATCGGTATTGGGGACGGAGAAACAGCCCCGATCAAGGCTCTGGCGGCACTCAAGCCCAATGCAATCCCTGCCGCTGACGTTCAATTTTACCCCGCAAGTATCTCCGGGGTCACCGAACTGGGTCTCCCTGCCCTCTTTGGTAATACAACCCTTCAGTTCTGTACTGCCAGGGCAGTCAAGATCGCTATTGCAGGTCCGGAGCTCACGTGTTCCGCTGGCGCAAATGCCACTGCGGTTTATCCACCCGCCCTCATACAAGCCCTTGTCCGATTGGTATGTTGGGCAAAATCCGAAAAAATCAGGTTTCACTTTTTCTATGAGTGGTAAAGTATTCGCGACAAGTTGCGGGTTAATAAGGTTTAACAGCGTGTAGGAAATAAGCGCAATAACTACACCAGTAATAGCACCAATTATGGTTTCGTTAGCGCTCTTAACGCGCTCGGGGCTGCCAGCGGCCATAATACGCTTGAACCCGCCCCACATCACCATAACGACAGCGATAACAGCCAGAGCGGCTACAAAAAACTTATAAAAAGCAGCTAGGTAACCCGGGAACCCGCCCTTAATACCTGGCTGACAGGTACCCTTTCCAGATGAGGCACAAATATTAGGATCGGCATCACAAGGTATTGGGTCTTTTCCTAATTCGTATACCGAGCAGTAACGTTCAGTAACGCCCGGAATGCCGATTTGTAAAGGAATTGATGGGTTACCGGCAAAACAACGGGCAGTGTGTTTAGCGTCGCTATCCCCACCGATATCCTTACAGTTTTCAACACTCCAGGAGTCATCTTTTTTATCCTTACTATAAACTGTATTATCCTTAAAGGCGTCTCCCTTACCCCAAATGCCATTGTAATCATTGCACTGTTGTTCAGTCCAACACCGAGCCTGAATTTCTTCATCGGTAATAGCCAGCGCTATAATTGGAGCCCCCAGCAACCACATCAAGCAAGCCCCCAGTACCAATGAACGGACTGCAGTTTTTATAACACTATACCGTTGATATTCTAACAACATAGATTAAATAGGGTTTGCTGGCACACCGAACGGTGGAGAGGTGGTAGACATAGTGGGCAACAGATTGCCACCTCCTACGAAGCCTAATATAAGTAGTAAAATACTCACCCCTGCCAGCAGAATGATAAACGCCCCTAAAATGATGCTATAGTTCAAAATTTTTTCCCACCACTCCTGCTTCCACCAACGAAAGAGAAGGGGGAAGAGGAACGTTTCAACCGCGGCGTAACCAGCCAATACCCAAAGCGAGATAAACACGTCACCGATAGAAGTTGTACCAAGTGTTACTCCCTTAATAAGCCAGCCAATACGCTTGAGCTGCTTGAGCTTTTTAGCCAGACGCTCCACGCTCTCGGTTTTGGACTTCAAAGACGTCTTAGCTTTATTTGCCTGAGCCAAAGCCTTAGACCGCCTGGCCAAAGTGCGCTCCTCATTAAGCGCTCCCATAGCAGTACGGGCGGCTTGCATACCTCGAATAGCGGCGGCGGCAATAGCTGGAGCAGGCATAGCAATAGAGGAAACTACGACTTAGGGGCTTAGAGTAGTCTGACTATTCAACCACTCTGCCTGGTCTACTAACCACAGTTCTCCCTCGCGAACGAAGATTAAACGCAAATCCTGATAGCGTAATTGCGGTACGCCTTGGCGGCTAAAAAGTTCCTGCCGCTGCGTCGTGACCAGCGCTACAGCCGAACTACCGGTTTGGTTCTCGGCGGTAACCGCCAGCGCCTTAGTGGTTACGCCGTAAAAACCGGCCGGGGCCTGAGCAGCGCTGGCGGCCGCCTCCACCCGCTGCCTAAACGCAGATGTATACAGGTGCTCCAACACCTTAAGATTCTCAAAGTTCGCATCGGAGGAATAGCTGCCGTATGCTTCGGCAAAGTATGCTGCTGTGGTACTAAGGGTGGCCTCGATTTGCTCCGAGGCTGAAAGCGGCGGCTGGTCGGCTGCAGATGGCGGTGTTACGAACTCCTGCGGCGCACCATCAAGTGAAGGAGGAGCAGACTCAGTGCCATCGGTGCTAGGAGCTACCACTGCCGGCGAGGGGGCAGGACGGGTGAACCACCATATGCCAACGGCTGTCGCCGCCAGGGCGAACGCTACCGCTACGATAAGGAGTTTCTTTGACATACGCCTTACCCAATGTCCGGCTCTTGCAAGCTTTGTTCAAATTCCTTCTTGGCCTGCTCAATTTCCAGAAGCTGCCGGGGGTCCGAGGTAATGAGCTGGTCCTCGGTGTAAGAAGCTACCACCTTAATAGCGGCGTGCTTGGAACCGGCAAAGAAAATGCCTTCTCCCACACCACACTCCAACAGCAGGTACTTCTCACCCTCGGTAAGAAGGAACGTCTGTACTATCCTATCGATTCCGGCCGGCGATTGCTTTAAGAGGAGCTGTAAACTGGAGTTAGTAACAATGGCTTGCCCGTAGGGGGAAGTAAGGAAGTCGTTCACATCCTGTGTAATAGTAGTAACCCCCAGGTAGTACTTGCGGCAGCGCTTCACTAGGGCGAATATGAATTTAGCACTATCTTCGTTCTGCATGAGCCACCAGGCTTCGTCAATAACCAGGATGCGCTTCTTGAGTTCGCTGCGCACCACGTTCCAAATGTAGTTCACGATGGTGTAAATGGCGATTGGCCGCAGCTCGTCCTCCAAGTCTCGTACCGAAAAAGCAATAAGCTGGTTCTTTACGTCCACATTGGTGGGGCTGTTGAATAAACCGGCAAACGTGCCCTGGGTGTACTTCTTGAGCCGCAACACTAAGTCCTCACCGCCCTGCATGCCGGAGAGTACCTCCTCGAAGTCGGCCATCACTGGCGGCTCAACCTTAGAGAGGTCAGAGGTAGGGGTGATATCCTTTTTGGCGTAGGTTTCCAGCAGCGCACGATCGACTATGGAATCCTCCTGGTGCGTGAGCGTGCCGAGCATAAGCCGCATAAGCCCCTTGAGGGTGATAACGGCCGAGCGGATAACGTCACCGGCCCGTACTTCGCCTACGGGCCGCGGCAGGTCGAATGGATTTATCTTGGCATCCGAATTCAGAGAAATGCTTATGTACGCGCCGCCCACCGCTTCACAGAGGTGCTTGTATTCCATTTCCGGGTCGATGATCATGACATCGGTGCCCATCATCATGCTCCGCAGCACCTCCAGTTTCACGGCGTAGCTCTTGCCCGCGCCGGAGGTGGCAAAAACGCAGGAATTGGCGTTTTGCAGACTGAAACGGTCGAAGAGGATGAGTGAATTGTTATGCCGGTTGATGCCGTAGAGAATCCCATTGTCGCTCGTGAGCTCAGAGGAAATAAAGGGGAAGGAAGAAGCCACTGGTGAGCTGTTCATGTTGAAGTAAATCTGCAGCTCATCGTTCCCTACCGGCAAAGTGGAATTAAAACCTTGCTCACCCTGCCAGAGCGCACGGCGGGAATACACCAATTTGGAGCCAAATATGCTTTCTACCTGCTCAGTTGTCTTATCGAGCTCTTTCTTATCGTGGGCGTAGACTGTGATGTAAAGTGCAAACTGGAAAAAACGCTCGGTGCCTTGGGTAAGGTCGTCGCGGAGCTTTTCAATATCCCGCAAGGCCGTTTCCCGCAGGGGATCCCGCGGAGCACCCTTATCATGGTCCGACACGATCTGCGCTTCCAGCGCACCCACCTTGTTACGGAGCTGCTTAAGAATAATTCCCGTGGGCACAAGGTAGAAGAACATGCCGACGTCGAGGGCGGTATTCAGGTTAATAATCGGCGCGAACCACCCCACCGAAATGTAGCGCGGGTAGGTCATAACGAACAAGGTGCGGAGCCAAAGACCATTTAATTCAACGTGGTCGGGCAACACCCGAAAAGAGGCTGGGGCGATTATCTCGCGCACACGTACGGCGCCCTCGCGCAAAATACGCTCCGCCTCTAAGAGCTCCTTAGCTGAGTAGCGCTCTTCTGCCACCTGCCCAACAGGGGTGACAGGCGTGACGGATGTGCGCGACTCCCGTTCAAGCTCTTGGGTAATCTTTTTAGTGAAGAAAGCCATAACTCAAGCAAAAACCATTACACCCGCTTACCTGCCGACTCGTCGGGCAAGGCACTCAGGGGTTCAACCTGCAATTTCTCTAGCGGTGCCAGCGGCTGCTGCTCACCCAAATCCGGATTGTAAGAATTATAGTAGAGCTCAATAAGTCCTTGTGTATCCAGCCGAATGGCGGTAAGGCCCATGGAAGCAAAGCCAGATATTAAGAACTCCATGCGCTTACCCAAAGCTTCGGCGTAGCGCTCGAACTGTTCGCGGGAGAGCTTAACTGTACCGGCCGCCGACAGCACCGAGGCCAAGCGCTGAAAAAAATTTCGACGCTTGTCCGATAACGGGTTGTACTGTGCTATCACGTAGAAACGCTTGGTCATAATATCACCCAGACTAATAAGCTCTTTCACGTAATCCAGGTAATCGGCTATCTGCACGCGCAGGAGCTCATTAGTCTGTTGCTTTTCCAAAGCCTTCAAATGTTCCAGGTACCCATCAATATTGAGCTTTCTCGACTGGATAACTATCTGCAAGGGGAAGTCTATGGCATTCAAGAACTGCATGTAGGCCTGAATGGTGGCAATCTGTTCATCCTCGCTCTTGAGTGCGAAGTTAACGGACGAACAAAGCAACACACCGCGCAGAGTGCCGTCGCGCATGACCACGCAATCGTCTCTTACCTCCACAATGTCCAGGAATGAAATGGTGGAAGGGCCGGCCTTGGGTTTACTGAGTTTGTTCTGGGGAGCCATAGGAAAGACAAGCGAGATTATTCTTCCTCTGCTTGGTACGCCCCACCCGTATCCACCACCAGCGCCAGCTCGGCCAGGCGCGATTTGTGAAGCAGCGGTTTGGTAATGATCGGCTGGGCCTGATGTGTGGGTACCGGCTGATGCAAATAATCCGCCAGCTCGCTCTGCAATATCGTTTTCTGCCAGACACGCACTTTGGGACGCCTGAGGGTAGAAAGGAAATTCAGCAGAAAAAAATGGAACGGCATACCATTAACTTTAAAAAAAGCCAATAGGGCAACTAAAAAGAGGGTTAAAATACCCTCAAAAATAAAGAGCCCAAAATCCGCCAAGCGGAACTCTAAGAATATCACAAAACCGCCCACCATCATAATAATGAACTGGCGTACCGTAAGAGGGCCAATAATCTTATCTTCCACGTCTATGAACTGGGGTACGACGAATTGCTCCATAGTAGCTCTATTGTATCACGTTAGAAGCGTAAACGAGCGTTAAAATCGGCAATGGCTGAGAATTCCTCTTCTGTTAACCCCTGTTCACCAAGGCTCTGGTAATTGCCGGCAATCGTGGAGATTGGTTTACTCTGTTCAATGCTCTCGCGCCCCAACCGGAGGTACTGTTGGTACACAACCGAGGACTTCCAGGCTCGTACGGCTTCCAAACGCCTGCCAATGGAGGTTTCCCCCAGCAGATCTATCTTGGCGCGCACTTTTTGTAACGCTTCCGTCGGCGTGGCCCCGAGGCGTCTGAAATCCACCAACGTTAAACCCCTCAGCTCTTCCAGCGGCCCCACCACCTTAGGCGGTGCCTTAACGTCGGTAAGTTGCGGCCTTGGTGCGGCCTGAGGCTGAGCACTTTCGCTGGCCGCTACCGGCTGGCTTTGGGCCGATAGCTCACGCAACATCTGCTCACGCCAAGCTTTGGCCGCCTCAACATCGAAACCAGGAGCTGGTTCTTGGTCCCTAGTCACTGGTACGGATGGCTTTGGTTCTTCTACTAAAGACTCGGCAGTAGCTAATGGCAAGCCTGCCTGTCCGGTAGGCAGGGAACTAGTGACTAATTTATTATTTTTAATTCGTAACTCAAACTCTTTCTTCGCCGCTTCAACGATGTTCTGAACCTGCTCCACCTTATCCTCTGGTAGCCCCAAGCCTCCAGCCTCAGTGGGCTTGCGCAGAGCCTCTCGCAGTTCCACCACGCCGCGCACGTCCTTGAGGCGGGAAACGAACAGTTGCTCAAAGCGCCGCCGGTTCACCTCATCCTTAAAAGCCAAGTTGTTCGCCTTAATCACCTCATCCACAAAAGTTCTTATCTGTTTTTCAAACACTACCACTTCCTCTGTACTCTTACCCTTACTCCTGTACTTGTCCGCCTCCTGCTCATCCTCAAGATCGAACACCAAAGTTGGCTTATCCGATTTAAAAGCCTGGGGGGTAGAATGAATGAACTGGGAACTGTTTATAACCGGTAGCGCTAATTTTTGTTCCTTGGCGACACTCGCCATACCTGTTTCAGCCGGTTGAGCTGATATCTGGTTATTAATATCCGTGCCGCTTGGTGAAGTAACGTTTTGTTTTATAGCACCACCTATCTGCTCACGCTTCATAGCCAAAATCCTCTCCAATATTGGCGAAGCTTCACGCGGTATTTCCCGAACCTCACCTTTATCTAGAATGAGTTTCTTGCCACTCTCAATAAAAGTTACCTTTTCCTCCAACCCTTCTGGGGTAATAGATGAAAGCTTAAGGTAATCAAACAAATTGAATAAGCGCCTCAGAATTTCCCGTTGCTCTGGAACCAGCCCTCTGAGGGTGGGGTTCTGGCTTAGATACTGCTGTTTTTTTAATGGATCAATCTCGCCCAAGCCGACTACTGAAGAATAGTCTTTTACCCAGTCGGAGCACGTTCTTAAATTCTTGCCTTCAATATTAACCTCAACTAAAGTCTCGTTATTTTCCATTAGGCTCTGACGGAGCTCTCCTTTATGGCGATCGCGCTCCTCGTGAAGAATAATCCCGAGCAGCCTAGCCTGTACCTTATCAACCAACTCAATATTTATATCACTCAACACCCTGGCTATACCATGACTAAAGAAATCCAAAATCTCGCTGTCGGATAAAATTGGCAGTAAGAGAGCGTCAAGCCGATACTTTAAACCACCATATCTCAGCCACAACTTTGGGTCAGTACTACTTATTTCTGAACGTTGTATGAGCGCTTCTACCAATATCTTCCTTAACTGTGCCCCCCGTTCTACATCGTCCTGCACCGCTAAAAAATTAATAAAATTGCTTAAATGTTCTACAAAACCTGAATTCTGCAGACGTTCAACTAGCTTATTTACTTTTGTTGCAGTATTGTCCATACCTAAGTCTTCCCTTGCTTCTCCAGCTCTAATATTTCATTTATATCAGCGAATTCACCATCCGCAGTGCTCGCGAATTCCGTAATCTTATCTAAAATTTCGTGGAAGAAGTCTAGTTTTTCTGGTGATACAAAGCCTTCCTCTGTTGCTAGTCGGTCCAGCTCTTCCATATTTTTCCCCGACGAAAGTTTAACTGCTAGGTTAACATTGAAACGCTTCTGCTCAAGGCCGCGAGCAAACTTCTCCCAATTCTCAAGAAAATATGATTTACCAAAAGTATTAATCTCAAAATCCCTGGTGCCGTGCCGGGCATAGTACTCTTCCCGCTGCTCTGGGGTGGCATCAGGGGGTAGATCGTGTAACCCCGGCACCTCACGGCCCCAAGCCAACCTGTTCGCTTGCCGCAGGAAACCCTCAAAGTCGACCTTACGAACCTCTGCCAAAACTTCCCTATTGCGATCATCCTCGCCCTGCCACTCAAGCTGTCCATTCTTAACATTTACCGCCCTAGCAACACCCCAGTGCTTCACGCCTTCTCCTATATAACTAGCGTCACTGGCTATGGACAGGGCTTGCTCTCGCGCCATGCCCAATTTTTTAATGAATATATTCTCTATAAATTGTCTCATCCCCACCGCATCTGAGGCATAGCCAAATTCATTCTGAATTTCGTTCTCATTACCGTACTTGGTTGCCTTAAGGTAGGCCGCGGCCGCGCGCGTGGTGTCGCCCACCTCAATAGCGTCTTTCATTATCTTATGCAGCTCCTGCCAGTTATCGGTCTCCATTGAACTCATTTCTTTATTAATTTCTGAACGCTGCTCGCGACGAATTTCATAATCCGTGGCAGGAGCATAGTCCCCAGCCAACTTATTCTCTTGATATTCGGCTTCCTTGAGCTCCGCTAATTTACTCTGCAATGGCGCGCGATCGAGATCAGTTATATAGGGCCGATTAGCCTCTGCTTCAAGGGTGGCTGCGTCTTGCTTCAACTTATTAACACTTGCTTGTTGCTCAGTCTCCTCTGAAGAAATTAAGTCGGGATGACGTAAACCAGCAATCAAATTATTTAGGCCATCAACTTCAATCTTATTTTTAGCCTGTGCCTGTAGAATTTCTGACTTAGACCTGCCCTGAGCTTCCATAACAGTCTTCTTAGCTTCAATTTGTTGAAGTAATTTGACTTGTTGCTTTTCCAACTCTTCAATTTTTTTATTACGAGCTTCTAACTGTTTCGGTGTTAACAACTCTTTAACCAATGAGGTGGTGTCTTCACCTTTCTCCTTAGCCTCATTGTATTTTTTCAACAAATCCTCTATCCTATTTGCCTCATCTCGCTTTTTCTTTGCCTCACCAAGCGACCTTTCTCTCTCGATTGTTTCTATTTCTGCATTGCTCTTGCCAATATATGAACCAAACTTATAATTGTGCCCATCTGTTCTTTTCGAGATGGCATCATCAAGCTTTGTTATAGAATCAGAAAGTTTTTTCTTCTGGCCACCATTTTCCTCTACCCCCAACTGCTTACTCAATTTTTCCTTTTCTGCCCTCAATTTATTAATACCACTTTCACTATTGCTCATTTCTTTCTTTATACGCTCTGATTTATTGGGTACATTTACCCCCGCCTCAAGTTGGCTAATCTGCGATTTTAGAGCCGCAGCGCGGTCACGATGACGCATGGCCTTCTTGCCTGTTACCTCATCCAAACGGAAGGTAGCAGCCCGGCCCAAATTTTTTATATTCCAATGATGTGTAAACAAGTGCCCGGGCGAGCCTAAAGCCTGTAAAAGCTTGCCCTTTTCTACGCGCTTTAGATAAATGGCCTGTTGTCTCGTCACGCGATCCGAGGCGCGTTTGTCTACACCCTTTTGCCATCCTTCTTTCCACTTCTTCAGCGAACCCTCAACACCCAAACGAGAGGTGGCTTCCTCCCACAAGAACCTGCCTGTACCTTTAGCTCCCTTGCCAGCCAACTTGACCGCGCCGCCAGCTAGACCACCGGCCAATTTCAAAGGCGCGCGGGCAATGGCCGCGCCAGCGCCTTGGATCTTCGTAAAAGCCTTGCCAGCCAAGGAGCCACCAGCTACGCCCAATTGCTGCGTCATCCACAGCCCGCCCATTAACAAAATAATGTTGACGATAAAGGAGAGTAGGATCTCGGACTGCCCTATGCCGGTAATGGCGGCGGCGGGAATATCGTACTGGCTATTGGTAATCTGAAAACCGAGTTCCGAGGCTTTGGGGCTTAACTGCATTACGGCCAAACTTAGCCACAAGAAGAACGCCAAGATTGGGCCAGTGGTGGCGTACTTCCCAAAGTAGTCCCACCACTGGGTGGAGTACTTTCTGGCGTCGCCGGGAAAGGCCGACAACGCGTAGGCGATAGGTGAAATTATAATTAAAAACCACAGCGCAATAATCCGCAGTAAAAACACTATGAGATACACTGCTACTACTGCGGCTGTAATGACAACGGTAATGAGTGCGAGCGCGGCCGCCGCCAAGAATTCAGTTTTGTTAGCCTGATCCTCTTCCGGATTATCAGCGAATTGGAATATCTCCTGTAAGTGAAATCCGTTCACGAAGTTACCGGCGGCCGCTTCCTTGAACCCGTTCACGAATGTAAGCATGACCACCTGGGAAATATCTATGAAGAAACCAGTAATGCTCTTGGAAAAGTTCACCAGCACCGCCATAATGAGGAGCTTGCCTAGTATTTTTTTGTACTGGTATTCCTCGATGTGGAATACGCTGCCGAAAGCGATAAGGAGCAGGATAACGATGAAGAACATATTGGTGACGTCGCGCACTATCACCCACCCCTTCAGCACGGCCGGGGAATTGATAAAGTTGTTAAACTGTGCCACCTCCACCAACAGGCCAATCAGAGTAAGCACAAAGTCACCTATAAAAGAAGCTATGCCCACCAAGAGCTCACCTAACAGCAGTTGCAACGAACCCCACGGATCACTAGCAAAATCAAACACACCCACGGCCTGGGCCGATCCGGGTATAGCCAACCCAATAACAACCGCCCCTGCTACTAGAGCGAGTACGGAAAAAACAGCCGCGCGCTTAAGAGCGAGCCCTTTAAAACTGCGCCAGAACCACGCCATAGTACGAGCCACGGGAAAGTAAAGTGAAAAACCTCAAATCAAAGTAAATATAGCACGATACTTTGTATAAAGCTTGATTTATTATATCACAAAATTATTCTTTTCGCAAGTCCAAAAACCACCCCAGGAAACGGGGTGGTTCCAAGGTCACGAAAAAACTTGCGCTAGTTATCTACTGGCAGCCCGCACTGGGATTGGTTGGAAGCGACCTGTAGGTTGAATAGACGGGTAGGATTATTGGAACCGTTGTTAAGGTTGGTAAACCTGATGTTGGTAGTATGGTTCCCTACCGGTAAACTATTAGCATTCCCACCTAGGAAAGCAGTAACAGTAGTGCTGGCACCAGGGCCAAGTACACCGGTAAACGGGGGCGCCACGAAGAGCCAGGTAGAAACCGCTAGAGCGGTCCAGCGCACACTGGCTGAGCCAGTGTTGGTAATGGTGTAGCTGCGGCTAGGGGGCGAGAATGGCCCGCCTTGCACGCCACAGGAATTAACGGGCCCAGCGGGAGCCACGGTAATAAAACCAGGCGTGCCGTTGCCGCCACTTGCCTGAGCAGTAACTGCCACGTTATTGGGATAGGATATCCACCCGCCGCTTAAAGCTGTGGGGTCAGGAGGAGTTGTTTGATTGCTCGTGGGGCCTATGCAACGCCAACCGTTGGCCGCACACCACTCCCAATTATCCTCCACGAATACTCGCGGCTTATACGAACACGACTGGGTACCCACGCAGGTATAAACGTGCGTGTAGGAGAAGTAACCTGCCGCGGCAGTTGAACTATTATCCACGCAAGCTTTCGTATCGTCACCCCAATTATAGGCTGAGTTAGGAGAATTATCTGGCAAAGTAGGCGAAGCACATGCGAATTTATGATTCTTATAAGCACTGGTTGCACCAGCAGTTTTTTCTGGGCCATCTCCCCAGTCAACGTAAATTTTACGCAAGGGCATTTGCTCACCATTGGGATTATAGGCGTAAAAGATTACAGAAACTGCTTCAGAAGAATTGATGCTAATATTGCCTGATTGATAAGTAACACCACTGGCAACAACTGTGAATCCTTGACTAGAAGACCAAGGAGATGAGGCGCTACGCTCGCCGAATACTTTACCAAAATTGTCAAAATCAACTTGGCGAACCCGTGGAATCTCTGGGACACCGAAGCAGATTCCTGCCGGTACCGAAGAATCCCCAGGGCAATTAGCGTCCGTACTACAACTAGCGCCATTATTTACCCCACCGCGGCAGGTACGCGGCTGAAGAGTTCCTAGTGAGTAACTACTTTTGTCAAGCTCTATTGGAGCGGGAGAAGTCTCGTCATATTGTGGATCGGTTGATGAAATGGAGAATACGCCGTAGAGTTTTGCAAATAGCTGCTGCACTAAGCGTATACCTACATTAGGGGGGTCTTGGACTATAGGAAACTGCGAACCTACACAAGTTCCCCCACCTGGGCATGGATCGCCAGTACTTAAGCATGCCTGCCTATTGCGGCTACCACCAATACATATGTTCGACCGGTTACCAATCGCACAAGTAAAGCTGGGGCGAGTCTCACAAGTATAAGGGCCAAAAGAATAAACCGACCCTTGGTTTTGTACCGGAACAAGAGGCATGATCACACGACTCCCAATATCACCACTACCGGATAACTGGCCCCTCACAACACTGTACGGTTGAGTTTGGGTTAAAATAGTATATTGCTGTCCTGTAGTGCCAACCGTAACTCCAAAACCAGAATTTGGATTAAGCATACGATTAGTCCAAGCTTTATTTGAGACTCCATCTGTCACCATAGACAATTCTGAACAGTAACTACGCTTCAAGCGGATACGCACATTATCAATCCTGGCTCTCGGCGTGTCACCAGAGCCGCTATCACCGCACGCTGTCATATTCAAACCAAGTAATCTGTCATTCTGATCAAATACCGGTGCCGCCGCAATGACGCTGTGGTGGCCGCCGCAAAATCCAATCCAACCCGTTATTGTTCCACTCCACCCTCCGCCGGGCACCCAAAGCACTCCGACGTTGTTAAGCGTACTTGATTGGCTAGCACTACACGTTTGAGACGCGCAACTGTCTTGGTTTTCCTGATAAGAAGTATACGCGCAAAAATCCGGTCCGTTTACAGTTAAGTCATTCTGGTCGCATGTATCCCCTGAATTTTCATCACAATCACTTCTATCTAGAACTCGCATCTTGCCAATATATATATTATCTATGTCTGATCTATATATCGGTGGTCCGGGAGGTATAACAAGCGAACCCTTAACATGATTCCCTTGTCTAATTTCAGGGGTACAACTGCTGCCCCCATATGGCCACTCAAAAGGTGTACTGCCATACTGGTAAGCTCCTTGCTTGGAACAATAGTAAGCAACATTAGGGTCAGTAAATCCCGCTTCAGGCGAATAGTCGTAGAGCGAAATCTCTCCACCAACCACGTCTATCGGCAGCCAGGTAAGGCAAGCACGGTCGGCATCGGGACCGGCGTTAATTATACGAGAAGGATCTTTTTCCAAACAATACCCCTTAAGACCAAGACTCAGCTCTTGGCGTCTTAAATAGGCATTGACCGGCTCCCCTGGCTGAATAGCGTCGTAGGAGTAGAACTGGGCTACGTTACCATTGGTAGCAGCGTTAAATAAAATGTCACCATTTGAATACGACAGCCGCTTGTATGTACATTCGCAAACCTCTCCTTGTTGACAGGCATTAGCATCCTTAAACACACTCTCCTTGGTGCTCGGTAGTTTAATCTGAACTACTCCACTAGTACCACAATCGGGGTTATCACGCGGGCAAGAATCAATATAGTCCTTAACTACGCCGGGAGGAAAAGGTGAATCGGCTTGTGGGTAGGCGCGACAGAGCTTGGGACTAGTGCTCTCTAAGCTCTCTCCTGGGCCGCTGCCGGTAAGACCCAAGTCCTCGTACTGACAAGTCGAGGTGCCTCCGCCACTCATGGTGCAAGTTGTCCCTAAGTTCAAACAGGATACACCACCTACTACCCCGCCGCAGGTGTAACTATTGGAATTGGGGTTAAGGTAGGTAAGTCTGATATCACTACTGACCAAGGAGCAAACTTCTGTGCTGTTACAAGGTGCAACAGTACTACCCGGTACTGTACAAAGCCCACCAGTAGATACTCCGCCGCAACGTAGGACACCGTAATCTTTTTGGCTCAGCACTTCAATGGGATACACATGTGGCAGGGAATACCCGGAGTACTCCTGGCTGCTCCAGTCTACACCCTTGCTCTGGTACTCCACTGTGCTCAGCGGGGTGGAGGGCTGGGCCGGGGTAAGCCAACCAGCACAACGGTTGGAGCCTTCGTCCGCCGAGCCTAATTGATTGCAAGCACCCAAGGAGTAGCAAATAGTATCGTAGCGGTTGGTTTGCGAATTAAAGCGCGGGCTTTCGCTTTGGCAGGAGAGCCACTCGGCGCAGGTTCGGTCGCGCCGCACCTTAAGTACCAGGTTGGTATCCAGCGGGGCAGTGGTGTCGGGTGACACCAGGCTGTTGTTGTTGTCGCGACTATTATCGTAGGTAACAGGGGCATTAAACTCGAGCGCAGGCCTGGAAAGGTCATTAAACAGCAGGCAACCCTCTTTTTCGCTCACCTGGCCGTTACAAAGGCCCTTATTCAAACTGGCGTTATTCAAATAATAGTACACCTTCTTGGTAAGCACGGGGTCGCGGTAAGCGGTACAGCCGGCCTGGTTACCTGGACACTGGTAGGCATAGGGCACCTCGGCCTGTTCCAGGGCTTGCTCATTGGTAAGTGAAGCGGCCAACTCCACAACCTGGAGCTCGTCAACTAATATGTCACCGATCACGGAAGCGGCATTCAGTACCAGCCTGACCTCGCTGGTGGCAGCGGTGGTGCGGACCACCTGGGACAGTAACAACCACTGATTCCTCGGCACTGTGGGGCCTAAGATGAGCCGGGTAGCTCCACCCAAGCTCGGACAATCAACCCAATCATCAACCGGCTCTGGCAAAAAACACTGCGCTTTCAAGTTCACAACGCCACTTAAGGGGGTAGCTGTGGGTATTCTCACGCGCGCGTACACCGCCAGCAACCGATTGGCACCTGAAAGGAACGGAGCAGAGACAACGCCATCGGCCACCGGCCCCAAACGGAGCACGGTTGAACCCCAGTACTGTCCGTTCAAGGAAGCAACTGCCTCGAGTACGTTCACGCCGCCATTAGGAGCCAGCTGCTGCCAGCCGGTGAATTCGTCGGCTACGCCATCACTGGGGGTGCCTTGGCTCAAAAGCTCAAAGCTCGGATTGGCCACCAAGTTACAGCGCTCAGTGGTACCTTGTTTGTACCAATCGTACCCCACGCTGCTGCTTATCAATTTATACTCACACACCTGGCCCTGGGGGTCTTTAAAGTAATTAGGTACGCCGGCCGCATCGGTGAACACCTGGCAACGGTTCTGGGTGGAAGAACAGAGCGGGCTTAAGCCGGGATTCTGCCCAGGATCGAACGTATCGGGATCCAGCACAGTAAATTTATCATTCCATTTTGTTACCTCGCCCGAGGAGGAGAGCTGCGGCTCGCCTACTCGCCGACAACCCGCGAACTTGGCCGCGCAGGCTTTCTTGCTATCGTAAACGCGGAACACTGCCTCGTCCGCCGGCACTACCACAGTCTGGTCGCCGGCGCTGGCCGTGAGAGCACGTGGACTGGCAGAGTTGCGCGTATCCACCAGCGCCTGGCACCCCACCGCCTCGGCCCGACAAATTGAACTAAAGCCAGTCAAGTAAGTGGGCTGATTGCTGCGCGTGCGATATTGCTGGCACCTAAGGTGCTGTGGGATTTGGCAGCTTGAGGGAGTTGCCCAAGAATTCTTACGCACGAAGAACGTGTCTTGCACTTCACGGAAAGCGATATTATCAATGAAGTACTTGCTGGCGCCGGTAACGCGCAGGGTAGCCCCGCCCGAGACCACGCTGTTGAGCGTGAACGGGCCTAAGCGGTATATGGCCCACTCGTTCGTGGGCGTGAAGGTGCCCAAATCCACCACTAAAGCTTGTGCCTCGGCTTCCCGAGCGCCCAATAAGCTTGCGAGCGGCGACCAGGGTGAACGGGTTTGCCCGGAGCCTCCTTGAACAGCGCCGCTATCGCGTTTGGCCCAGAACGTAAGGGTGTACTGCTTGCCTTGGCTCACAAGCCCGGAAACGTCCTTGGTAATAATGCGGTCATCCCCCGAAGCCAGCGAGTGCCCGAAAGCGGAAGTGGATTCAGTGGAATTGGTGCCACCAGTCCAGCCGGAGAGCGGGCCTGGGTCCGCGCTTACGCCCGACTCGGTGTCACCAAATGTGGAAACCGGGAACACTAGGCGTACGTTGCCGGCGGTGGGACCGCGGTACTCGCGGCAACCCACGGCCGCGGCCGAGCATACTTTCCCTTGCGTAGGAATAGCGCGGTAAAAACAGGAACCGTTCTGCCACGAACCGTTAGAAGCCAAGCAATCCGCCGACGTACCGCCGGTGCGGCGGTAACGGTTACAAGTTTCGGAAGCGTTAATAACCTTAGTTTCGTAACGATAGTGCACAAATACCGAACTATTATCTACGTCATAGAATTCTTTGCAATCCGGATTAATTCCAAAATCAGCATGCCCAGTTGAGCCGCACTGCCCACCATTGCCGGAGACATCGGTAGTGAAAGGCCCGGAATGTGGAAGATTCGGACTATTGGCCTGTAACTGCCAGGTCTTAAGCTGATACCCGGTAAGGTCCGAGCCTACCCAGGTGTAGTAAGTATTGTCCAGATTATCCTCGGGGCGCACGCACTGCCTAAGCTCGGCATAATACTCTTTCTGTTCATTTTGTTCCACGTTCGTGAATTCTTCACAACCCACAGCCGCGGCCGAGCACACCTGGGCGGTGGTAGGAATGAAATTCACCATTGGTTCAACATTAGCCGGGGGGGTATACGCGGCGTAGTTCTCAAAAAATACGCTCTTCTGCTGATACGAATTGAACCCCACACACTCCGCCGGGCAAGTGTTCGCAGCTGCCACCTGTCCAGGTACGGCCGGACTGCCGTCTTGGGGCGTATAAAGCTCGCAACCGACTTCGGCCTCGCTACAGAGCGCGAGGTAACTGGCGCACTCCGGTGCATCGTTTGTAGTGGTGGCGTCGTAACAGTTAAGATAATCCGGCGCTTGGCGCAGTGTGGCCGCGGCCACACTGGCGTACTGCTCATAGGTGCCAGTGGAACCAGCCGGGGTAACCACCGCCACTGCCGCCTGTACCCGGTCGGCCTGAGTAGCGTTGGCGGGCAGCCCTAACGCCGTGGCATTGATGTTGGAAAGCTGTAGTAACTCGGTACAGCCTTCTTCATTGGAACCACAGCTGCGGTTGGCGACGTTCTTAAGATAGAAACGCGGCTCGGCTGTTAGCGTAGATAAGTTGAAGTCAACCGTGTTCACGTCGGCCTGTGTGCCGTTCACAAGGTAAGTATCCGCCGCGCCCGTGGCGGCAGGATTACGGGCGGCCGAGTACCAGCGGCAAGTAGCGGCGTCGGTGCACGTGCCGTCGTTGTAGTTGGTGAGCGAACTCGTAAGGTACGAGCTCTGCCGGCCGGTAGGATTGGTAAAGCTCTGGCACGTGCCCCAGGGCGAGGTGCCGGAGCCTTCGGGGAATTCGCAGCTAGCCCCACTAAAGCGCCAAATATTCTGCTCGCGCTTGCAATACCCCCAGGCCTGGCAGCTGCCATCGGCGCGTTCGGCCACGCAGTGCTGTAGATCAACACAGGTTTTTTGCCGGTTGGAACCTTGTGGTTCCAGCTGCTGCCCGAATGCCTCGATGCGGCACTGGGCCGGCGGGGCGCGCAAAACCCAATTGGGATCAATCATACCGCAGACCGACACATCTACGCCATTCAGCAAAACATCGTCCCCGGTTCCACACTGACCGTCCGGCCCCGTGCTGTTAAATCCGTTATCGTAACGGGGCGCGGTACCAATAACCTGTTGCAGGCTAACGGGCGTACCGGCAAATTGCTCGGCTGCCAACTCCCAACCCAGGGGAATAATGCGGGCGCGCCGCAACTTGCGCAGGTCTGACAAGTACCAGGCCTTGTTGGGAGCGTGCTGGTCATCAGAAGCTCTCACCAGGGCAAACTTAAGTCCGCCATCTATGTATCCCTGCTCAATCGCCTCCTGAACAGTAAGGGGGGCGCCCTCATCCGCTTTGCGCAGGGCCTGGGCAAATTTTTGAGTGATAGTACACGCGTTCACGGGCGTATAGTACGCCGGATCGGGGGGACAATTGGAGAATTCACTTATAATGTCCAATGTATCACTAGTGCCCACCAGTTGAGGCGTGGAAATTGTACTATTAATTTCCACGGCATACTCTACTCCTCCGGAACCACCGAAGCGGGGCGACTGCAAACGCGAAATCGAAGGCACAGTACCTTGCATAAGCCGCCGCATCAGCCTGGCGGCTAAAGTGTTAGTAAACACGCCCAAGGCATCGGCCACGATATCACCGGTAAATTCACCGAAACTCTGCGTGGAGGCTTCAATAGACGACTGCGATAATTGGCTAATTTGCCCGGCCGGGGTTTTAATGAACCCAGTAATTGGCTCGGTAACTGGTTTGAACCCTTGGTTCACAACCCCCTCCCACACAGAGAGTTGCCGCTTAGTGGCGGCGTCCTGAATTAGTGTTTGCTGTAAGCTTAGGGCCACGCCCAAATCATTCTGCCGGGGGTCGAACACCACACCAAAACGATTCAAGAGCTGGTCGGGGTCCTCGAAGAACTTCTCCCAGTTCTGCTGAATGTCAGAAAGCGAACAGCGTGGCTGGCGCGGGGCAATTTCGTTAAATAACGTAGCGCCAATAATAAGCTGGGCGCCAATCCGTGAGGGCTGGCAAATCCCCAAACGTACGAACCCGTTCTCGGTATCCAACGTTTCCAAAAAATCCCCCGCCGCATCATCGACGGCGTCACTCGCTGATTTACCAAGATTCTTCCACGTAAAGAGCGGCGTTTGGCCCTGCCCACCCGAGGCTATCATTACAGCTGAATCGTAGGCGACCTGAGTGGTGAACGTACGCAAGGCGTTCTTGAACGCCACAGCCGCGCCGTGCTTCCAGGCAAACTCAAGAGCGGGTTTAAGCGCCTTATCCCAAATATACGAAGCGGTATTAACTGCCAAGTTAGCCACGTCGGTAAACTGAGCCTGCGCCGGGCGAGGTGCTAGGAGCGATGTGACCAACATCAAACAGCCGATTACAGAAACGGCTAGGCGACGCCAATACAACTTTTGGGATGGCTCAGGGGCCATAATTTGGGTTTAAAATTTTTACTTTAGTCCCAGCTGTTCATAAACAACGGCTTTAAGCGTGGCGTCGTCGATCTGCTGTAAGAGCTCCGCGTCCGCCCCGCCGTTCAGAAGGAATTGCCTTAACTCGCTAGTTGACATTTGCTGTATGAGCTCTTTCTGTTCAGGTGTTAAATTAATACTCCCCGCCGTTAATTCTGGCTCGCTGGCTGGCTCTGCCGCAACCCCTGAATTATCTGTTCCTACCTCCGCAGCTACTTCACCATAGAGACTTAACAAGGTGGCATCGTCGTAACCCGCTATCACTTCCTCGCTGGCGCCAGCCTGCCGCAAGAGCGCACGGATTTCCTCGGCGGTGGGGGAAGAGCCTGGGGCCGGGGAAGCCTCGCCGCTGACTACGGTAGCGGTACAGGTTGAATCGGGCGGACAGTTGGGATTGTTGCCGCTCTCAATTTCGGCCTTGTCATCGTAGCCGTCGGAATCGGTATCTTTAAGGTACGCACTTGATTGGTACAAATACAGCTCATCGTAGTCTGTAAGGCCGTCGCCGTCCGAATCCTGCTGCTGGAGAACGGCTATGTCGTTGGAAACCGCCGGCGCTCCCGTAGGCTGAGTCTCGGCTGAGGTAGCGGTGCCCCCCACACCAACCGGCAACCGAATGGCTGTTTTAAGCTGCCATAAACCAAACACCAACGCGACCAGGGCTACGAGACCCAAGGCGAGCTGGGTTTGTTCAGGGTGGCTGGCAAATCGCTGGAATGGGAGCATGGTCTCAAGACAACGGAGTAGGTACCGCAGTCCGCCCTAAAAATCTCTTAAAAATTAACGAGCATCTATAAGGTGGCGGTCTCAAACACAACCCTTTTTCAAGGCCTAACTCGTAAGATAACAAATAAATTATATCACGGATTGGCCAAAAAGTCAACGAGAGATTTCGATGCTCTCTCGGGGGTAAAACTTGTAGCGGCAACGTACGTTACTCCGTACCATGCCCCGGCGCGGCGGCGGCATAAGTGCGGGTGAGCTCAACCCACTGTGCTGGCGATAGCTCTTGAGCGCGGGCAGTGAGCGGAATATGCATATGGGTAAATACGTCTGCCAATTCAGCTTTGCTCAAAGGCGGAACGCTGCTGAGATTGTTCAAAAGTAATTTACGCTTCGCAGCAAAACCAATGCGTGCCAACCGCCAGAGCAAGTCAAACGATTGGCTCCCAAGCTCCTGGAACAGTTCACTGGGCGGCTTAACATCTAAACGCACCAAGCTCGATTCCACCCTGGGTGGAGGCCAAAAAGCCGAAGCGGGCACATGACGTACTATACGCACCTCAGCTTTCAGCTGGCACGCTAACCCCAACAAACTCAGTTGCCCAGGCTTGGCCGCTATGCGCTCGGCCACCTCCCGTTGCAAGAGGAGCGTAAGAGAGGTTGGCACTAGGTCGCCCCACAAGAAGCGTTGCAAAAAAGCGCCACTTATCTCATACGGCAGATTAGCAGCCACGCTAAATGACCCTACCTCAAACAACCCGAGTGCGTGGGCAAGTTCCGCTGCAGGCACCTTAATGATATCGCCCTCTACCACAACCAGCACATCGCTACCAACCGCAATCTTCTTTAACCCCGCCGCCAAACGCCGATCAAGTTCAACCACCACCACCCGCCGCGCGTGCGCGGTAAGCTCCAGTGTTAGCACACCCAAACCCCCGCCCACCTCGAGCACGTGTGCCTCGGGAGTTAGCTGGGCCGTGGCCACAATGTCCGCCAGTACTTTATTATCAACCAAAAAATGCTGTCCCAACCGCTTGCCCGGCGCCACGCCATAACGAAGTAGTGCGCGCTTGGTCCAGGCGCGCAGATCGGGGGGAAGATGAGAATCACGAATCATGAATCAAGAATCATGGCGTATGCCTTAATTCGTAATTCTTGATTCTTCATTCAGAGTACCAGGTACAAGAGCGCCATACTGCCCGCCACCAACCAAGTGGCCGTCCACATGGCCGAGAGCGAGGTCAGCTGACTAAAAATTACAAGCAGTACCAGGGCGGCGACTATCTTACCCACCACCAGGGCCATTTCAAATCCCACCACAGTATCCATAACCGAGCGTGTTTTGGCACGCTGGTAGAGCATGGCATGGAGCGGTACCTGCACGATGTTCTTGCTCACGCGCGACCAGGAATCCACCAGGAACACACCAGCGGGCGAATGTGCCAGTAGACGCGCCAGCCACCCTAAGGTATAGAGTGCGACCGAAAAACGCAGTACCGTCCGCTTATTGTACTCATCGCTCAGTTTGCCGATGTAGAGCGTAGCCAACACTGTTACGAAGGTGGCCGCCGCCACCAGCGCGCCAATGGCTACGTATTCCACTATCACCGTGGCAATAAAAACTGGCCAAAGCACAAGTAGCACCAGCTCCTCACCAAAACCCATATATCCTACAAGCTGCCGCCAATTCTCACGGGAAAAGAGCCGCCGATACGCCCCGAGGTAAGAAAAAGTACGGGGCGTGAAATGCTCGCTGGCCTTAAGGAACGGCCAGTTGGAAATCAAGATCAGGAGGGAACCAACGGCGAACATCAGCTGCCAGGAACCAAAGGTAATGAGCACTCCACCCACCAATGGGCCCACGATGTATACAGCCGACAAGGTTACATGGAGTGCGGAAACCTCTCTCCCTTCCTCGGTAGCGTCCGAGTAGCGGGCAAAGTCGGCGTGGAAGGCCGGCCAGTAAAGGGTCTTTTGTACGGTGTAGAGGAGCACAGCCGGTACCGCCCACCACCAAGACGCGGCTACCAAGTACAAGCAAACGTAGTAGGAGATCTGCGCCACAGTGGAAAGCACCATGGAATGCTCATAGCCAAAACGTGTGGCGAACTTAGCGCCCAAGGGAATTGCTAAAAAGTAGGTAACATACACTGCCAAAAAGAACCAAAGGATCTGCGCCACGGAGAATCCCTGCTGCCAGAGGTAGATAGGCTCGAACAACAACAACATGGCAAGCGCCAAGTTCTGCAGCACCGTTGCCCAGTAGAGTTCACGCACCGGAGCAGGTACATGCTGCGGAAGCAATCGCCCCAGGGTGTTCACGAAATGCCAATGCATAGAGTTCTAGAGTAGCACATGCTCTAACCGTTGAACCGAAACTGTACCCGGTCGCAACACGATCAAGCGGCGCCCCACCAATCGCACCACGGTCGAGGTAGAACGCGGCTTAATCCTACCGGCGTCCACTAGGTACCCCAGACCACGTGGTGCGAGTGCGCGACGCACCACCGCCGCCGAGTAGAGCGTAACCCCCCCGGCCCGGTTGGCCGAAGTAGCTACGAGCGGACGCCCTAGAGCTGCGCTTAACCGCCGCAACCAGGCACTCCCCGGCACACGAATGCCAACCGTACTATCCCGCGCCTGCACGCCAGGAGGAAATTTACGCTTGGCTTTTAGCACCAAGGTGAGCGGCCCCGGCCAAAACGCTTTGGCTACACGCTGCTCACTCTTAGTTAGCCGGCAGTACTTCACTACCATGGCAAAATTGGCCGCTACCAACGGCAGAGGCTTGCCCACTGCCCTACCTTTGAGGCGCAAAACCTTAGCTACCGCTGCCTTGCTCGTGGCGTCGACCAATAAACCATAAGCAGTCTCGGTGGGCGCGGCTAGCACTCCGCCAGCCGAGAGCACCCGAACCACTGTAGCCGACGGCTGTTGACCTTTGCGCAAACGCTGCAACGGCATATTACTCAACAACAAAACTAACTAGCTTGCCTGGTACAAACACAGTACGTACTATGGTCTTGCCTGCCAAGTGCCGCGCCACGCCCTCTGCGGCCTTGGCCGCAGCCTCCACCTCAGCCTCAGCAGCTCCTACCGGCACTATCACCTGCCCGCGCAGTTTACCATTCACCTGTACCGCAATGGTGGCGGTTTCCTGCCGCAAAGCTTCCTTATCATACATAGGCCAGCTCTGTTCCCATACATTACCATCGAACTGTAACCGAACCCACAGTTCACTTGTAATATGTGGGGCAAATGGGTAGAGAAGCTTTAAATAATTTTTACACTGCGGTAGTGAAATACGCTTCGTTATTGTAGTGGTTGTCGTCCCCTCCTTTGTAAATTGCTGAATCTTATTCAATAAACTCATAAGAGTTGAGATTGCTGTATTGTATCTCATGGTCTCAATATCATCAGTTACTTTCTTTATCGTATCATGAAAAAATCTCGTTAAACGTCCATCTCCTACTTCACTATCGTAAAAAGCTTGGTCATTCTTTGACCTACCATCGTAATTTACCTTCCATCTATCACACAAATTCCATACACGCTCGAGAAAACGTCGCATACCAACAATGGAAGAAGTATTCCAGGGCTTAGCCTCTTCCAGCGGTCCCATGAACATTTCATACAGGCGCAAAGTATCCGCCCCATACTCCTGCACAATATCGTCCGGGTTTATAACGTTGCCGCGCGATTTGGACATCTTCTGCCCATCCTCACCCAAAATAAGGCCCTGATTGCGAAGCTTAAGGAACGGCTCGGAGAACGCGAGGTGCCCCATATCCTGCAGCGCTTTGGTAATAAAGCGCGCATACATAAGGTGCAACACCGCGTGCTCGGCCCCGCCCACATACAAACTCACCGGGCACCACTGTGCTACCTTTTTCTTGTCGAACGCCACCTCATTATTCTGAGGATCGCAGTACCTTAGGAAGTACCAGGATGAATCCACGAATGTATCCATGGTATCGCTCTCACGCCGGGCAGATGCGCCACACTTCGGACACACTACATTGTGGAACATTTTGGAGCGCGCTAGTGGCGATTCACCGGTGGGGCGAAAATCCACATCATCTGGCAACTGCACGGGCAAATCTTTCTCCGGTACTGGCACTTCGCCGCACGTTTCGCAGTAGATAATAGGTATAGGCGCACCCCAGTAACGCTGACGGCTAACGAGCCAATCACGCAAACGATACTGAGTAGTAAGCTCAGCCCCAATCTTTTTAGCTATGGCCACCTTGGCCTCAGTCGAATCCATACCAGAAAACTCACCCGAATTCGCCAGGATTCCCTCGCCGGTGTGGATGTAATCGGGGTTAGCCAGAAAATTCATAATGAACTGGCCCTCGATAACCGAGAAAAAATCTTTCAACTCATCTGGCCGCTTCCACACAATCTCGTGGAGTTTATCCTCTTTCTCGTCAATCGGGTCGCGCGCCTCATCCTCAAGCTCAAAGAACAGGTACTGGAACCTAGCATGACGGTTCTGCTGCTTAACGCGGTGGTAGAAAAAGCTGTGCAGCGCGAACTCGGGGTTTCGCGCCAAACGAATATTCTTGTACCCAGTTTCCTCGTGTATCTCGCGCAAGGCGGCCTTCACAATATCCTCGCCCTCTTCCACCCCGCCAGTCACGAACCCGTGCATGTGGAATGCTCTCCAACTTACGCAGAGGTAGGTGCCGTCCTTCGGATTTCGCACTACAGCACACACCGCATTGCGCTTCACCACATCTTGATTGGGCCGGAGCGCACCCTCGCCCGTGGTGGCTACGAACTTCGGCTCCACCACCCGCTGCACCGGCAAACCGAATTTTTTGGCAAAGGCAAAATCCCGCTCGTCGTGCGCCGGTACGGCCATAATGGCACCGCTGCCATAACTGCCCAAAACGTAATCCGCCACCCACACTGGGATCTCTTCGCCGGTTGCCGGATTAATAGCTCTAACGCCGGTATCCACTCCGGTTTTTTCCTTGGCAGCGCGTTCCAACCTCTCCAACTCTCTTCCTTTCACTGCTTGAGCGACATATGTTTTTACCTCGGCAGTTGTTTGCCAACCAACATCCAACCACTTCTGGGCCAGCTCCGGAGAAACTACCAAGAACGTGGCGCCAAAAATCGTATCCAACCTGGTGGTAAAAACTTCCACCACGTGCTTTTTATCTTCCTGCCCCGGTACGCTCGTAAGGGTGAACTTCACGCTTGCCCCCTCGCTCCGGCCAATCCAGTTTCGCTGCATCTCGATAATGGGTGCGGGCCAATCCAAACCTTCCAGCTCCTTGAGTAGCCGCTCGGCATAGGCCGTGGTCTTGAAGAACCACTGCTTCATCTGCCGCTGCTCCACGCGGCTGCCGCAGCGCTCACACTCGCCGTTCACCACCTGCTCGTTGGCGAGCACGGTCTGGCAACTCGGGCACCAGTTCACTGGCGCCTCTTTACGGTAGGCTAGGCCTTTAGCATACAGCTGTAAGAACAACCACTGCGTCCAGTGGTAATATGAGGGCTCAGCCGTATTAACCTCACGGCTCCAATCATAGGAAAACCCCAGCATCTTAAGCTGCTTACGAAAGTTATCAATGGCCTTCAATGTGGTCTGCCGCGGATGCACGCCTGATTTGATAGCAAAATTCTCAGCGGGTAATCCAAAGGCGTCCCACCCCATAGGATGGAGCACTGTAACGCCGTGCATCCTAAGATAACGCGAGTAAATATCCGTAGCTATGTACGCCAAGGGGTGCCCCACGTGTAACCCCTGAGCCGAGGGGTAAGGAAACATATCCAACACATAAGCGCACTTGCCTTGGGGTTTGGCGGGTGCCACAAACACGTGCGCTTCCTCCCAGAGCTTCTGCCATTTTTTTTCAATGGTCTGGTGGTCGTACCGTTCCATTTCCGATGCTGATAAAAATCGATAAGATAAGAAAAAAGGGGCTCACTCCCCTCCCTATGCTAGCACCTGCTCCCCGCCGCGACAACTAAACACAAATTTATGGATACGATTGACCTTAAGGCTCAAAATTGGTAGTCTGATTAACGTTTCACTATACTTCGGCGCGTCTTTAATACTGCTCGCTGCTCTACGCTCCACAAGCTCAGTACGGACACGTTGAACTTAAGGAGCCTTTCTATATCGGACAACGATTCACCATAGCTGCTCTACGCTCCGCACTCCTTTTGGTGCGCGGTACAGCGTACCTTATCGCCCGCCTGAAGACGGTATTCATGCGCGTGGGGCGAGCTACTAGGCCTCTCGCTGTCTTGCTGGTGGACTGGCTGGTACTCCGCCCGTACTACCTTGGTCACAGACTGAAACGCGTTCTCAAACGCTCATGGCCGAAGCTCCCCCTACTCAAGCGATCCTCCATAAAACTGCTCTCCCACCACCAGAGCATCTTGTACCTACTGCTCCTGGGGGCGCTGTTGGTCATGACTAACAGCTGGCGCGTGCGCCAAGCGGCGGCGGAGGACTTCGGCCAACACAATCTGCTCTTCCCGCTCATCAAACCAGACTTTGAACTGTTGGTGACCGAATCTGGGGCCGGACTCATCCCACCACCAACTCTGCCAGACGTTGGATTGCCGGGGGCAACTACACCAACAGAAACACCGTTGCCGCTTACCGGCGGTACCGCCATCTTGAAACCTCACCTGGTTACCACCGCGCCGAGCACGGCAGCACGCACTGCCATTGAGTATTACGAGATTGAGCCCGGCGACACTATTTCCGGAATTGCTACGCGCTTCGGACTCAGTGCCACGACGCTCCTGTGGGAGAATCGCTTATCTGAACGAAGCCTGTTGCGCATAGGACAAAAGCTTACCATTCTGCCGACCGACGGCGTTACCTACCGCATCGGCCGCGGTGACACGGTAGCCAAAATCGCCACGCGGTATCGCGTGGCGACCGAAGACATTCTGACCTACAACAAACTGGTAGCGGGTAACCTCACCGTGGGACAAACTATTGTGGTGCCGGGCGGACGGCCCCCGGCTGCTCCAGCTCGGGCTGTAACCCGTACCACCACAGTGTCTCCCATTGCCGGCCCAACCGCCAGCACCACGCGCTTGCTCTGGCCAACCGCCGCCAAACACCTCACTCAGTACTACACCTGGCGCCATGGTGGTGTGGATATCGCCGGCCCATCTGGTACAGCTATTTACGCAGCCGAGGAAGGTATTGTGGAAGTAGCCGGCTGGAACAGCGGCGGCTACGGCTACTACATTATCATCGATCACGGGGGCGGCTTGAAAACGCTCTACGGCCACTCTTCCAAACTGCTAGTAGCGGTCGGCGACCGCGTGGAACGCGGCCAGCACATAGCCAACGTAGGTTCCACTGGCCGTTCCACCGGGCCACACCTGCACTTTGAGGTACGTGTGCGTGGTGTGCGCACCAATCCGTTGAACTACGTTAGGTAAGAGCAAGAGTAAAAAGTAGGGGCAAAAAGTCCAATCTCTTACTCTTACTACTCATTCTGTCCCCGGGGGCGGTACTGTAACGCCTCGGCCACGTGGCCAACTGCCACCTCTGCACTGCCTGCCAGGTCGGCGATAGTACGAGCCACTTTCAGTACGCGGTGGTACACGCGGCCTGAAAGGTGAAATTTGTTCACTGCCTGCCGTAGCAGCTCCACTGCTTCGCTGGGTAGGGTGAGTTGTTTTAGGTCGGTAAGCTTCATGGCCGCGTTAAGCTTCACGTGCCCACCAAACCGGGTAGACTGCCGCTCCCTGGCCGCCACGATACGCTCCCGCACGACAAGCGACGACTCGGCGGCTGGCAATTCTAGTTTCTCGAACGGCAACCTCGGTACCGTAACGTGCAAATCAAAACGATCAAGCAGTGGACCTGATAGTTTGTGCTGGTAGCGGTAGATCATGCCGGGCGTGCAGATACACGGCTTAACGGGATCGCCGGCAAAACCGCATGGACAGGGATTCATGGCACTAATTAAAATAAACCGGGCCGGATACTGCACTGTGGCGGCGGCGCGCGACACTGTAATCACGCCATCCTCCAGAGGTTGACGCAGGCTCTCTAGGGCTCCACGCGGGAACTCGGGTAGCTCATCCAAGAACAGCACACCACGGTGTGCAAGTGAAATCTCGCCCGGGCGCGGGTTCGATCCCCCACCCACCAATGCCACCTCGGAAGCTGTGTGGTGAGGCGAACGGAACGGGCGCCACCGCACGAGCGGAACGTCCGGTGTGAGCAGGCCCGCCACACTATAGAGCTCGGTTACCTCCAACACCTCGTCACGTGAAAG
>JAUYKG010000016.1 GCA_030700105.1 Candidatus Veblenbacteria bacterium | reverse complement strand
CACCCCGGCGATGGAGCCGGAGGAGACGGCCGTAGTACCCTGGGCATTGGTGAGGCTAAAAAGGACCTGGGACCAGGCCGTGTTAGCAGCTGTGTTGGAAGAAGCTGTGGCCTGGAAGGCTTGGCCAGTGGTGAGAGAAGTGGCAGTAACGGCTAGGGCATCAGCAGTTGTAACCGAGGAGGAGATGGCAGTGGCGCCAGTGGTACCGGAAACAGTGAAGTTGGAGGTATCGACCGCTATCCCACCATTGGCATTAATAAGGCCGGTAGTGGTAATGGTGTCGCCAGCCGTGGCGGGGGTGAGGTCAGTCCCTGCCCTGGTCCAGTACCCTACGGTGCCGGTAGCAGCACCAGTAACATTGCCAGCAAAGGTAGCATTGCCATTGGTATCTATATTAAAGACGTTGGCCTCATCACTGTCCCTGCCGACCAAAATGTTGGTAGTACCGTCATTAGTAGTGCCTTTGATGGTAAGCTGTCCCACCGCTGGAGTGCCGTCTAAATCTATCGTCCCGATGCCGACGTTGCCGTTTTCAAATACGACACTTGAGACCGTTGCGCCACTCCTTGTGACAGTAATCCAGTTTTGCGCAGATGATAGAGCATCGTTCAATACTCTGCCGAATAATTGTGTCGCGTTTGTCTCAAAACCAGTCCAAATCCCATTGTTTGCGGCAGCGCTTGTATTATCAAGTAACACAGTCGGGGAATTGCCCTGAATCTGGAGTCCGGTTCCCCCTGCTGCAAGATGTGTGGCGGTTGTAAGGTCGCTCATAAGAATATTCCCGACCACATGAAGCTTATCTCCCGGTCCCGTCGTCCCAATGCCGACGTTACCATTTCCCTTTACTACAAATCTATCACCTCCAACCAAAGTATAAGCTACGCCAGAATTGGCACCCGTTATCGCTGCGGTGGTCATGGAGGTATCAGAAGCAATTGCAGAAATAGCGACTGTTTCAGCATTTATTGTTATTGTGTCGCCAATCTTAAAGGTATTTAGAAACTGTGTTCCAACACCGGTAACGGTTGTTCCACCAGCACCATTTGAAACAGTGCCAACTCCTGCAGTACCTTGAGCAACTTGAAGTTTGGCAGTAGGTGAAGCAGTGCCTATGCCGACGTTGCCCCCTGCTGTGATTCTCATTTTTTCCGTATCATTAGTGTAAAAACTAAAATCTGCATTATTTACTCCAACCAAACGATTATCTCCCGCACTAAACAATGCGATTATGTTCGTATCTCCTGTGCCAAGAGCCAATATTCCTGTTCCAGCATTGGTACCTAGACGCATAAAACCGTCCGCGACATTATCTTTAAACGAGGCAAAATAATTATTAGCACCTAAATAGGTTTGCACATCTAAAGGATAAACTGGACTCGCCGTCCCGATACCGACTTTGCCATTCTCAAAGATGGCGGCGTAGTTGTTAGTAGCGCCGCTGGCCGAGGCATAGAGGCCGACGTTAGTGGTGGCAGCTCCAGTATTGGTGATGTAGGCCCCGTAATCAGTACCAGTGGTAGCGCCAGAGGCGGCGATACTTAGAGCTTTGTTACTGGCGATAGTCGAGGTGGAGGTGAGGGTTAAGAGGTCGCCGGTGTTGCCGGTTATAGAGACCACGTCATTAGCAGTAGCTGGAGAAAGTGTGGTCCCCGCCCTGGTCCAATAACCTACAGTACCAGTAGCAGCACCGGCAATGGTGCCCGAACAGGTGAAGTTGCCGGTAGCGCCATCAGCCGTACAGCCGGTGGCACCGGAACCACCCACTAGATTAAGGGTGGCAGCGGTGGCTGCACCTGGCCCAAGGTTCATAGCTACAGTAGCCGCGCCGCCAATGTTCAGGGTGGTGGCAGTGGCGTTAACCAGGTTAAAGGTGGTTTGGGAGGTAGTGAAGTCACCGCCGTTCAAGGCCAGATCTCCAGAAGCAGTGATATTCCCATCCGTATCCACCGCGAGCACATTCGCCTCGTCAGAATCCCTGCCTACCAGGATATTTGTGGAGCCGTCGTTAGTGGAACCTTTTGCGGTCAGTCGCCCAATAGCAGGGGTGCCGTCTAAATCCGCGGTTCCAATACTGACGTTGCCGCCGAAGTAAGAGGGCGCAGAGTTATTGGAATATATCGCGTAAGACGATGTGACGCCTTGTACGCTGTTGATGTACAAACCGTACGCATTTGCAATATGATTAGGCGTAGCACTGGAAGTAATCGTGGTATAAATTCCATAAGCATTCGTGATGCTGCCGGTAGAGGGAGTATCCTCATACACACGAGAAAAAATTCCATAAGCGCCCGTAACCGTACCGGAGGATGTTAAATCCGCGGCGTAGAACCCGCCCGCCAAAGAAGGGATACTGCCGCTTCCGCTGTGGCGAGCGGTACCTTCGAACCCGATGATTGTCGGGTTCAGAGCGTCGCCGCCTGTAAAGTTACCCGCCCCAGTTGGTTCAACCGCCGCCTGTAACCCCCAGAAACGTTGCGCTACATCTCCGGCGTTCTGGGGAGAAACCTGCAACAAAGCCCCCCGGTTCCCGTAACCTCCGTTATCTGCTGTAACGGGCTTATTCACCACTAGGGAAGCGTAGTACGCACTCCAATCGCCCGTACCGATCTGTACATTCTCCGCTGTTGGACTGGTTGTTCCTACTCCTACCCTACCCAAATCGTTCACCACTAGTTTGGGGCTGGCAGAGGCGTCATCCAGGCGGAAGATGGCGCTCTTGCGGTTGATGGTCTGTGACGTGCCATTGCCCAGGGCCGTGTCTACGGTAAGAGAAGTATCGCTGGCTATGGCGGTAACCGTAGTATAAGTGGAGGCAGCCGAAGATAAGGCTATCCTATCCCCTATGCCCAAGGTGGTTAAGAACGTGGTGCCAGAGCCGGTAATAGTGGTGCTGGCGTTAGCGGTGGTGGTGCCACCTATGTTCGTGGCATCGGCCTTATTCTGGGCCGTTAAGGTATTGAGCTTTTGGGTGGCGCCAATACCAACGTTTCCGCTAGCATCAATAATGAATGGTGTAGCGTCGGCATCGCCGGTTTCGTCATTCACGCGGAAGCTGGCGGCGGTGCCTAAGTTGGTCACAACAAACGGCGTAGCTGTAGAGGTGGCCAAGGTCGCAGCCTTGAGAATGAACTGACTGCCGGCGCCGTTAGCGGAAGCTGAGTTCTCGCCAAAGGTAAAAGCGGTCTTGGCCGCTGTGGTGAGTGCCCAATTCCAGGTTTGGGCGTTATCGCCACTCGCAATAGTGTTAGCGGCCACCGCCGCAGTAATATCAGACAACACACTTGAACCTCCCGCACCACCATCAAGCGTTTCCCAGGTATTCGTAGCGGTGCACGCTTTCACTGTGGCGTCCGTGCTGTTGAAATAAATATCACCCGCCGCGCAAGTGGCCGGGTCTCCGCTAGTGGCCTTAGCCGAAAGCCTTAAAAAGGCGTACGTACCCTGGTCTAAAACCGAGAGCAGCGTATTGGTACCATCGTTCAAAATCGTATTGCCACTGGATGGCGTAAGAATGATATCGCCTGCTGTACCGACCCCCTGCACCGAACTCTTCAGCTGTAAATTCGTACCGGAGAAGCTAAGCTCGCCCAAAGTATAATCATCGCCCGCTCCGCTTGTACCACTGGTTGATGAAAGTTGTAAACCACCGGGACCCAAAATGGCGTTGCGCCAACGCGTGCCAGTGGAACCTAAGTCATAAGTATTATCAGCGGTCGGATTGAACGTACCTGGTATACTGGTGCCCAGCGGCAGGCTGACCGAACTTGTAAACGTGGCTGGCCCGTTCACGGTTAAATTCTTATCCACTGTAAGCCGTTGTACGGAGAGATTATTAATACCGCCATAGCCACTAATCCCTAAACTAGAGCCAAAAATATGGCCGGTGGATTCAATGGTGCCGGCGGTAATCCGCGAAGCCTCAATAATAGAAGCGTCTACAGTATCAAGAATGGACGGCCCGGCTACTTGGAGTTCTGACATTCTTGTTAGCCCCAGCCCGCCCTCAAGGTTCAAACTGCCTCTTACAGTCAAGGGCCCCTGTACCACCGCTCCGCCGCTGCGCACCTGCAAGGCGTACGTATCGAGCAGGCCCGTAGGCTCAGAGAACGAAAGGTCACGGGGCGCCTTACCGGCTGTGAACCCGCTCGCGAATGACATAGGCCCCTTAACCGTGAATTTGTCTGTGGTGAGTGAAGATGTATTAAGGGAGCTGAAAGAACCGCTGGTAGCGCTCAAGTTTGGAGTAGAGATAGAACCGGCGGTTAATTTGCCGCTCACTGTAAAATACGGCGCGGTAGTCGCACTGACTACTGTTGGCGCTCCACTACCTTGGGCCGGAGGCTGAACAGGTATCGTCGGCTCACCAGAAAGCGTTCCTCCGGTTACCTCGGGTTCGCTCACAACCCCTCCAGGTTGAATCTCTATTTCACTATCAGTCTCGGCGCCAGATCCGGGCGGTTCCGTTTCTTGAGCAGGTGCCTCCTCAGTGGCCACGGGCTCATCACCGCGCAAGAGCGGTGGAGATTCACTATCTGCCGGCACAGCTGGTTCCACGGTGGTCGAAGTTTCGGTTAACGGATTTACCACTGCCAGATTACGTTCGTTGCTAAACCATGCCAATATGGTGCCGCGAATGTTATCTAGGAAAGCAAGGAAGCGTTCACGGCTCAACCACGAACCTACGCCAGCACCACCACTAATGCTTACGCCCTTCACGCGGCTTACCCCACGTACATCAATATCTCCAGCTGGCGCACGTAACTTGTCCGCTAGCTGGATAGCGCTCACAACAGGTAACGACAAGCGCTTACCAAACGCTAATTGCCACTTGAACGGAACGCCATCAAGTGGCGAAGTCAGTTCATCAATACGCGCACCTAGCACAATGAATCGCGGCAACGTTACGCGAGTAACTGGTTCCGTCACTTCCGCAAGGTACGCACCAAGCCGATTATGCACCCGTACAAGACGAATGGCTACTGGATTAAATGACCGATCAACCTGCTGCACCGTCATACTAACCGCTGGTGCCATAATCTGTTTTGCTTGTTTAAAGTACACCGCTCCTGCATCGGTGCGGCTTACAACTGCCAATGCCAGCACGGCTGCTGCTACCACCACGGTTCTCCAGTTGAATAAACGCAAAAACCACACCAGGTTAAAGACATACCTGGCGTGGTCTATACAAGTGTCTATGAAATTGTTTGTAGCCAGCGCCAATCGCTGGGTGAGTGATAAATCCGCTTCGCTCAACGGCACTACAGCAACAATAACCTCTGCTGGCGGCGCCATCTCCAGTACAGGCTCTCCAGCAACCGCTAGCGGAGCCCCCTCTGCCGCTGCCAGCAACTGTTCTGGGGGCCGCCGTACTGAATACGCTTTTATGTATTCATTCAGCCAGGCACGGGTAGTAAACCAGGACTTACCCAGCTTAACCGCATGTAACTTTCCCTGCCCTGCCCGTAACCTAAGGTAATCAGGCGAGTACGGGGTACCCTTGGCTGCTTCTTGCAGCGTTAGAAAGCCGGCGCTATTAATCTTGGAGCGAGCTTCCTCCATTGCCAGGGAACCCTATTTATGTTTAATTTTTATTTTTTGGCTTATTACAGCCTTAAACACCTTAATTATAGCATGGTTAAGAGAAAAAATCAACCTTCGTATACGTTTCCGTATACGTTCGTATACATTTAATTTCCTAAGGATTTTAATGCTCAAAAAACAAAAGCATTGCCCACTCGGGCACGCTTAAGTTACCGGCTATGGACTTGTACTCAGTTTCTCAGCGGACCAAACCCAAAATTACCGGAGGGGGCATACTAAACCAAAAAAATAGCGCTAGCGCAAGTACTTCTCCTTAGCAGACTTGTGCTGCTCAAAGGTCTCAGAATAAATCACCTGCCCATCTGGCGTAGAGAGGAAGTACCAGTAGGAATTCACCTCCGGGTACACCACAGCTCTAAGTGAGGCTTCGCCGGGGTTTGAAATTGGCCCTGGGGGCAACCCCTTATAACGATACGTATTGTACGGTGAGTCAAGCACCAAATCCTCAGCCGACGCCGCCGGCGACTTTTTGCCTGTTATGTAGTTTATAGTTGAATCAGCTTCCAAACCCCTGCCTGCCTCCAGGCGCCGCCAAAAAATATCCGCTACCAGAGCCCGGTCTTTATCAGTTGCCACCTCACGTTCCACAATACTCGCCAAAGTGAGAGCCTCATGAACCGTATGCCCGCGCTGTTGGATAACCTCCTGCCACACCGGCGGGAACTTGCGCGCAAAATTTTCCAGCATCTTCATGACGAGATCCTCAACGGAAGCATTCAAGTATAAACGGTACGTATCCGGGAAAAGGTATCCTTCTAGCGAAGCACTCGCAGGCTTTGAGGCAAACACTTTGGTATCAACTTGTGTTAACAAACCTGCAACCGACCGTGGCTCTATTACCGTTTGTATAAATTCATTCGCGGGCACCAACCCGCTGTCTTCCAGGTAATCTGCCATTTGCGAAACGGTCCAACCCTCAACTATGCGCACCGTGAATTCTACCTGCTTACTGACCGCACCTGTCAATAAGCGGACAGCATTTATAATATTTATATTTCTTGGCAACCGATACTCCCCAGCGATAAAGCGGGACTCAGTCTGCGTCAACCAAACCCAACTTTCAAACCAAAACCGACTGTGGATTAAATTACTTTCCAGAAGCTTTGCACCAATACCTTTTACACTCTCGCCACTATTCACAGTAAGTGCTGCTAGTTCTCCTCCCCTACCGGCCGGCCGAGCAAACTGCCAAAGGACATAACCAAGGAACACCAACACAATAACCAGTGCGGCGAGACCAAACTTAAACCAAGCGGCAAAACTTCTTCGCGGTTTAATGTTAAATGTCGTCATGATGGATATTGTAACCCAAACTAGGCCATGGCGTCACTTACCATTGCCCAGCAACGGCACGAACACGAACCCGGGATAGTGTTTCTCCTGCCTGAGTGAATCCTGATACCGCACGAGTACGATATCCTGAATACCACCTCCCACCGGTATAACTAAACGGCTAGTTTTGCCCAATTGTGCCTCAAATACCGATGGCAGGGCCTGGGCAGCCGCCGATACGAGAATACGATCATAAGGGGCAAACTGCGCATAGCCGTGGCTGCCGTCCCTTGCCACAACTGCAAGTTGCGGAAAATTAAAAGTACGCAAAACCTGCTCGGCTCGCTGTGCTAGCTCAGGTACATGCTCCATAGCCACTACCCTACCCGACTTACCGACCACCTCTGCCAACAACGCCGCCACATACCCCGAGCCGGCCCCTACCTCGAGTATTGTACCGCCTGGCGGAGGCTGCAGGAGCTCTAACATAAAGGCTATTGTGGTGGGCTGTGAGATGGTCTGCCCTAAACCAATAGGAAGCGGGTGGTCAGCATAAGCCTCTGCTCGCAACGACAACGGTACAAACCGTGCGCGGTCAACCGCCAAAAAAGCTGTACGCAAACGCGGCGTCTGTAAAACACCAGAAGAAACCAAACTTGCCACGAGTTCGCTGTTTGAGGTGAATGCCATACACAACCCCTACGGCCCGACCGTTAAACTGTTATCTAACGGCCCGGGACTGAAAAAGCTTTTCCACCTCGCAGGCAAGGTACCCGAACGCTATGCCGACCAGGGCGCCGCCCACGACATCCAGCGGATAATGCACACCCACCGCTACGCGACCGATCGCCACTAAGGCCGCTACCACGTACGCCCAGCGCCACAGCCCGCGATGTGCGGCTAAAAGGTAGGCCAGAAAAAAAGCTAACGCAGCGTGATCTGAAGGGAAGGATTTAGTGGCACTACCTACGTATATGAGCGGCTCGATATCATGGAGCAAGAACGGCCGGGGTCGCCACCACCAGAACGTTACCAAAATGTTGAACAGGTATACCATGCTACCACCCAACACTAGAGCAAAAAAATCCTTAAGGTTCCCGCGCTTATGCCATGCCAAAGCGACAAAACACCACACAATGAGCGCCCAAATAAAAACGGAGGCCGCCGCGACCGATAGATCACGACCAAAAGCGGTCTCACTAGCTAGGCCGACTATCTGCTGATAAAGGTAAACATCAAGCCACATAATACTTGTGAAACCATTGTAGCGCTAATGCTGGCAATGAGCACACCAGTGACTGCCGCGCCCCGCTACCACGGTGCGCTTAAACAATGTACCGCAACGGCGGCAGGCCTCCCCCGTTCTACCATAAACTAAACGCCTTTCCCAATACGTGCCCTGCCGACCCAATCCATCCACATAGCTGTTGAATGACGTTCCGCGCGCCGCCACGGCTTTCCTTAGTACGCTGCAAATGGCACGGAACAACGCCGCCGTCTCTACTGTGCGTAAACTGGCTACGCGCCGCGAGGGGCGAAGTCGCGCTACATACAAGCTTTCATCCGCGTAAATATTCCCAATACCAGCCACTACCGACTGGTCCAGTAACGCGGCCTTAATGGTCGTACGCCCGCGGCGCTGCAAGGCGGCCCAGAATACCTGCGGCGTGAACGCACTGCTTAACGGCTCGGGTCCCAGGTGCGCGTGCACAACGGCAAGCTCAGCCAGCGGGACTGCACGCCAGTAACCAAATTGACGCACGTCGTTAAAAAATAACGCCGACCCGTCACTAAATCGGAGGGTAACGTAGGTAAACTTGTTGGGCACGGTGTTCACGCTAATAATCGGGTGCCCGCCCACAGTAAGCATGCCCCCACGCGATCTCCAGACAAGTTGGCCGGTCATTTTTAAATGAACCAAGGCAACATACCCCGAAGATAGCTCAAGGATGAGCTGTTTGGCTCGCCGCGACACACGGGTAATACGTGCACCTATAAGCGCCCGGCGGAACACCGCCCGGGAACCTTGGATAAGCTTGGCTTTACGCACCTCCACCCGCTGCACTAGTTTGCCCACCACATGTTTCGTCAAATCACGACGAATAGTTTCTACCTCAGGCAATTCCGGCATAGCATAAGTTCCTGGTTATTAGTTCTTAGCCACTAGTGGCAACTGGCTAATTGCTAGTGGCTATAGCAGGCTCTGCCCTGTCATGTCTAGGGGCTTGGGCAAACCCATAACTCTGAGTATGGTGGGTGTGACGTCGGCCAACACGCCGGCGGGCGTGAGCTGGGAAAGATCATCCGTCACCAGCTGTCCCGCGCCAGCCTTATTCTTAAGCTCGCGTGCCACCACAATGCAAGGTACGGGATTATTCGAGTGCTCCTTATCTATGGCCCCGGTCTGTGGGTTCACTAGACCTTCGGCATTACCGTGGTCAGCTGTGATGAGCACCACTCCGCCGTACTCCAACGTAGCCGCCACCACCTCCCCCAGAGACTCATCTAATATACTAACGGCCTGTATGGTGGCTGGTAAATTGCCGGTGTGTGCCACCATATCGGCGTTAGCGTAGTTAATCAGGTAAAAATCATACTTACCAGTACGCACCTCCTGCAAGAACCTATCGGTAATGCCCCGTGCCGCCATCTCTGGCTTCTGATCATACGACGAAACTACTGGTGATGGTATGAGCACGTGGTCCTCACCAGCATACGCCTGCTCTCTCCCGCCGTTAAAAAAATACGTTACGTGGGCGTACTTCTCGGTTTCAGCCAAATGGAGCTGGGCGAACCCGGCCTCCGAGAGCAGTCGCGTCAGCGGGTGCGATATCGTTTCTGGCATAAAAGCCACCTCCACCGGCAAACTTTTCTCATACTCGGTCATAGTAACAAAGTGCAAACGCGAGAGCGGGCGGCGAGGAAATTTGACGAACCCCGGCACCACGAACGCGTGAGTGAGTTGCCGTGCCCGGTCGGTCCGAAAGTTAAAAAAAATCACCACGTCGCCATCGCCCACAGAAGCAACCGGCTTACCACCTTCCATTATGACCGTAGGTACCACCTGCTCGTCATACACCTTGGCAGCATAACTGGCGCTTAAGGCCCGCAGGGCCGAAGTGGCTTGCGCCCCCTTTCCCTCCACTAAACAATCATACGCGGCCTGCACACGGTCCCAGTGGTTATCACGGTCCATGGCGTAGTACCTACCTATCAAGCTCGCTACCTTCCCCAGGCCAATCTTCTTGCATTTGGCTAAGAGCTCCTCCAGATGCGCCTTGCCTGAATTGAAGGGCGTGTCGCGCCCATCGAGAAAAGCATGTACATACGCCTGTGGCACGCCTTCCGCCCGCGCCAATTCCAGTAGAGCATAAAGATGGTCCGCCGAGCTGTGCACCCCACCTGAACTCACCAACCCCATAAAGTGAAGCCTGGTGTCGCGCTGTTTTACCAAACGCATGGCGTTGAGAAAAACCTCGTTGGCAAAGAATGTCTTATCGATAATGGCTCTGGTAATGCGCGGGAGGTCCTGGTACAGGATCTTGCCCGCGCCCATGGTAAGGTGCCCCACCTCACTGTTGCCAATCTCTCCCCACGGCAAACCAACCGCCTCGCCGGCGGCTTGAAGCGTGAACGTTGGGTAGGTGGAAATGAGGCGGCGAAAAACCGGCGTGGGCGCCAAAGTAATGGCATTGCCGCGAGACGGCGGCGCCACACCCCAACCATCCATAATCACGAGTACAACTGGCTTCGGCCGTTCGTTGAACATTAGGATTTCAACAAGCTGCGCCTCGACATCTCCCGAGGCTTAGGCACGCCGAGAAGATCAAGAATGGTAGGCGCCACATCACCAAGGACTCCCGTACGCCGGACAAACGATTTGCCCCGCCACGCCCGATGGTAGAGTAAAAGGAGTACCGGATTGGTTGAATGCTCAGTGTCCACCTCACCCGTAACACGATTAATGAATTCCTCAACATTGCCGTGGTCACCGGTTACCAGCAATGTGCCGCCTTGTTTCTTGAGTTCGCGGGAAAGTTCCAGCAGCGACTTGTCCACAGCCTCCATGGCCAACACGCCCGCGCGTAGGTTCCCGGTGTGCCCCACCATATCGGGGCTGGCATAATTAACACACAGAAAGTCATATCGTTTACCCCGCAGCGCTCGCAGGAGGCGGGCGGTTATTTTGGCCGTAGACATGCGCGGCGTCGTTTCGTAGGAAACCACGTCAGGCGACGGTATGGCAACACGATCCTCGCCGCTCACTGGATGGTCGTACCCGCCGTTAAAGAAATAGGTAATGTGGGCGAACTTCTCACTCTCGGCAACGTAAAGCTGACGGAAACCCTTAAGCGCCATGGGTAAGCTGTTTTTCACGTCGCGGCTCGGGAAAACCGTTAAGATATTACCCAGATCCGGCCCAAAATCAGTCAGGGCCACAAAGCAGAGATTCTTGAGAATTTTCCAACGTTTGGGGGCGCCTTTATTTAAGCGTTCAAAACGTTGCTGTACGAACGGCTTGGCCAGTTGCCGCGCCCGGTCAGAGCGCAGGTTAAAGAAAATAACGGCGTCATTGTCGCGTACCAAGCCTCGCGGCCTACCCCGGCTGTCGGTAATAACTGTAGGGCTTAGATACTCATCACTTTCGCCCCGGTTATACGCGTGCCGCACCGCCACTTCAGCCGAGGGCTCTTTCCTGCCCCGCCCTCGAGTTAAAAGGTCGTAGGTCAAAGCGGTGCGCGACCACTCTTTCTTACGATCCATGCTGTAAAAGCGTCCGCAGAGGGTGGCGACAACCTCTCCGTTCCGCAAACGCTTCTTCACTTCGCCTAAGAACTTAATGGCGTCGTACTTGGCTGAATCGCGCCCGTCAGTAAAGAAGTGCAGGTACACTGGCCTCACGCGCTGCTGCTGTAGCAACTTGAGGAGAGCTATGAAATGATCTGGCGAGGAGTGCCCGCTGTTGTAATTAGAAAGCAAGCCCATGAGGTGCAGAGCAGACCGGTGTGCCTTCACGTGCTCAATAGCGGTACGAAACGCCTGGTTCTTAAAAAACGTACCGTCGCGAATGCTCTTGGAGATAATAACGGAATCCTGGGCAACAATCCTACCTGCTCCCAAGTTCAAGTGCCCAGCTTCGGAATTGCCGTCCTGACCGCGGGGCAGCCCCACCGCCTCCCCCGCCGCCTTCAGCACCGCCCGCGGGTAATGCTGGCTCATTTCGCGCAAAAACGGGGTATCCGCAATGACCGTGGCGTCGTCTGCCTGGCTGCCGCGAGGAGCCACGCCCCAACCATCCAAAATGGCGAGTACCACGGGGAGCACATTACGGCGTGAGTATTTTTTCTTCATGGTCTGGTATTGTTCCGCTGAAAAAACAAAAGGAAAAAGCTCTCCTCCTGCTCACAGTATAACCAAGCCCGCACGCTCTGGCTACTTCCCCGCCGCCAGTTCGGCGGCAATTTCCATAAGACGATTGTACTTGGTTACGCGTTCTCCGCGCGAGGTGGGGCCGCTTTTTATGTACGGCGCCCCCACCGCCACCGCCAGATCAGCGATAAAATTATCCATAGTCTCGCCCGAACGGTGGGAAACAATAGTTTGGTACCCGTGCTGCTGAGCCAGCTGTACCGTCTCAATAGTTTCCTTGAGCGTGCCTACCTGGTTAGGTTTTATCAAAATAGCGTTGGCGGCTTTGAATTCAAAACCCAGCTGCAAACGCTGACTTGAGGTAACAAATAGATCATCGCCCACCAAGAGCGCTTTACTACCAAGCTTGCGCATGAGCCCTGCCCAGCCTTCCCAATCATCTTGCGCCAAACCATCTTCTAATAAAATGAGCGGGTAGGTGGTAAGCCAACTGGCATAGAGCTCAACCAGTTCGCTAGCCGAGAGCACCTGCCCCTCAAAATGGTACCGCCCCTGTCGGTAAAATTCGGAGGCGGCCAAGTCCAGAGCCAAGTGCACTTCATGTCCGGGCTCATAGCCTGCTTGCTTAATAGCTTCCAGCAAGAGCTCAATGGTTTCTTTGCTTGAGGGCACGTCAGGGGCGTAGCCACCCTCGTTACCAACATCGGTATCCAAGTGGTTCGTTTTCAATACCCGCCCCAAAGCATGAAATACTTCGGCGCCCACCCGAATACTCTCAGCCATATCCACGCCTTGTCCTCGCTTGAACTCCGGCACCACCATGAACTCCTGCACGTCCAAATTATTATCCGCGTGCGCACCGCCGTTCAAAACGTTCATGAGCGGCACGGGGAGAGAAGCCGCCTCGCGCTTCAAATCAAACGCCTGTTGCAGGTAACGATATAAGGGCAACCCAGCCACAACCGCGCCCGCCCGGGCCACCGCCAACGAAACGCCCAAAATGGCGTTTGCCCCCAGATTGCGCTTATTGGCCGTACCATCCACATCTATCATAATGGTATCCACCCGGCTCTGGTCGGTTACCGAGGTACCGCGCAACACCTGCTTAAGATCATGATTCACGTGATTAACAGCCTTCAGCACACCCTTGCCGTCGTAACGGCTCTTGTCACCGTCCCGCAATTCGTAGGCCTCGTGAATGCCCGTGGAAGCGCCGGAAGGCACGGAGGCCACACCCGTTTCACCGCCCTCGGTGAGCACGGTAACCTCAATGGTGGGGTCACCCCGCGAATCCAGAATCTCACGCGCTGTCAGGTCACTAATAACGTCTGTAGCCATAGTCACATTACGATTTACCCGCCCGGCGATAGCCCACTGCCGCCAATCCCGGCATCGGCGCATTAGCCAAGAAGGCCAGCATAGCGCTACCGCCAGTAGAAATATAATCAAACACTAAACCATGCTGGTTACAAAATCCCGCCGTCTCGCCACCGCCGGCGAGCACATAAGATCGGCCGCGGGCGCGGGCAGCCAAAAGGCGTCCCAGCGCCAGCGAGCCATGTCGCCACAGAGGTTCTTCCACCACCCCCAAGGGTCCGCTCCAGAATACGGTTTGGGCGCGCTTAATATACGTAGCGTACAAACGGCAGGTCTCAGTGCCAATATCCATAATCCGTTCATTCGTCGCAACTTGTGTTACGGTGCGCAAGCGGCCTTCCTTCCGCCGCGTGCCAACCTTATCCACCACCACGTCTACTGGGAGTACGAGTTTTTTGCCAGCGCGTTTGAACAACCGTTTGGCGTTCACGAGCTCACTTGCTTCCACCAGGGATTTGCCTACGCGATACCCTTTAGCTTGTAAGAGTGTGTTCGCCACGCCTCCACCTACGAGCACGGCCGTAAGCCGCGGCAGCAGTTTGACTATCACCGGCAGTTTATCTGAAATCTTAGCACCACCAATAATCGCTACCACCGGTTTTTTGCCAATTTTACTTACACGTTCCAGCGCGGCGACTTCATGCACAAGCTGAAACCCGGCGTAAGCTGGCAACTTGCGCGGCAAACCAACCATAGAAGCAGTACCTCGGTGCGAGAAAGAAAACGCCTCATTAACATACACCTGCCCCAAACGCGCCAAAATGCGCGCCAAGGCAAGGCTGTTCGCATCTTCACCTTTATCAAAACGTATGTTCTCCAGTAAAACGAGTCCCGTTGTCGCCTCCTTACGAATAGCCTCTGGCTTCATAGACAGCGGCAGTACCTTCACTGGTTGCCGCAAAAGCTTGCCCAAATGCCAGCCTACGGGCTTTAAGGACAAAACCGGAACGGCTTTTCCGCCTGGCCGCCCGAGATGCGATATTAAGATAACTCGAGCACCCTGACGCTGCAGGAACCGCAGCGTAGGGATAATCTCCCGCAGCCTGGTATCGTCCACCACCCGCTTTCCTTGCATAGGCACGTTAGCGTCCACGCGCACCAACACGAACTTACCTGCTAATTTTTTTGCCTCCCGTATGAGCCTCATGGACATATGGGTTTAGTATACGATAAGGCAGAACAAAATACGAGCCCAACTCAAGAGGGCTCGTATGATTACTGGGTAAAATTCTAAGCAACCAATTCCGTCATTTCCACCAAACGGTTGGCATAACCCCACTCATTATCGTACCAGGCTACCACCTTCACCATATTCCCGCCTACTACCTGCGTAAGCGAAAGGTCGGCAATGGCAGAAGCAGGATTGCCAATAAAGTCCGAGGAAACGAGCGGCTTGTTCGTAACTTGCAGAATACCCTTGTATCGCTTGCTCCCGGCGGCCCGCCGTAAGGTGGAATTCACCTGGGCTTTGGTAACCTTTTTGCGCTTAAGCACAAAGGTAAAATCGGACAGCGAAACGCAGGCCGTAGGCACACGAATGGCCATGCCGTCGAATATACCCTTAAGCTCGGGAATAGTTTCGGCAGTGGCAATGGCCGCACCAGTAGTGGTGGGCACTATGTTTTGGGCCGCGGCGCGGGCACGGCGCAAATCCTTGTGCGGACCATCCACCAGATTCTGGTCGGCCGTATAGCTGTGCACCGTAGTCATCATGGCTTTTTCAACACCAAAGGCAGATTGAATAACGGCCGCGATAGGACTAATGCAGTTCGTGGTACACGAAGCGTTGGAAAAAATGCTCCCCTCCATCTTCTGCTTGTCACCCGCGTTCACCCCCAAAATATACGTTGGCACTCCCCCACCCTTGACTGGCGCGGACAGGATAACCTTCTTAGCCCCAGCCTTGATGTGCATGACTACGTCCTGCTTTTTTACGAAACGGCCCGTGCACTCAAGCGCTACATCAACGTTGAGCTTTTTCCAGGGCAACTTAGCTGGCTCACGCTCATTCAGTATAGGGTACTTAACTCCGTCCACAATGAGATTCTTGGCGTCAGAGGACACCTGGGCCGCATACTGACCAAAAACCGTATCATACTTTAACAGGTAAGCCGCCACCTCAGGAGTAATGACGTCATTGATTGCCACCACCTTCACGTTGGGCTTAGTGAGCGCCACCTTGAAAGCGGCACGGCCAATGCGGCCAAAACCGTTAATAGCTACGCGCACAGGTTGGGTTGTCTTGGTTGGTTTCATAGAACTAAAGGCTAATATTCAGCACTAATCAGTATAGCGCGAAAACGGGATAAAAAAAACAAGGCTCACCATTAATGGGAGCCTTACGTACCACTTCAACAACACGAAGCGTTCTTTAAATATTTCTTTTAATCCGCTTGAAGCAGGATACAATCCTTTCTCCAAACTCGGAGTAACCTTACTGTGCCATTTTATTGACACGTTATTTGTTTCCCCCTGAAGTAGGGAGTGGACTGACCTGCTGTCAAACGAATTTTTATCCCAGTTTTTCAGGCTGGGAAAACCTTTCTTTACATCCATTTCAGATGATGATCTCGCGAAGAGAACCCACCAACGGTGGAAAATCATCAAAATGGACCACTGTCCAAACCTGTGTCAGCGCATCGCAACACGCTGTACTTGTATCCACCTTAGGTAGATTAAGACCCCTCGGGGCCTCTGGACAAACCATCTTATGTGGTGTTGGTAAAGATTACCATGGAGTTGCTTTGGTTGAAAGCTTTCGCTAAAGCCAATGCGTGGCGTATTCGCGACGCCTAACTCATGGAGAGAACTAGTCTCTGCGCGGGCGCTTAGAGACTCTTAATCTTCTATTGAGTTGCTCCTGGGAAGGTGCGAATGACGGTTTTTTAATTGCGATCCTAACGGATCACTTAAGTCTGGGAAGGTGTTCACCCCCTCCTTATCAAACACGGCTCATATAGCATTTTTGCTTTTTGCCGTATGTCGTCGGCGCCAAGTACCCAATTGGGCGTTACGATCAGCTGAACCAGCTCATCTAACCTATTTGACAGTTTTTTAGACTGCCACTTAGTGATGGTTTTCTAGACCACCGACCTATTGGAGTAAAGGTGCCAAACGACGGTAAGGTTCATTCTACGTACTAGCGTCAGCGGGGTCAAGCGATGGTAACGTGAATAAACTGTGCAAAATTAAAGTTATTTATAAAGGCTAACCCTAGCCAAGGTAGGTTTAATAATCCACAGAAAATAAAAAGGCGGTTGGGCTATATTTCAAACCCAACCCACCAATCATGCGTATCTTATTGCTTTCATCGTTATCTTTTACTCTATTGCCACCTCATCTGGCGGCGAAGCGTCATTGGTAAAATGACACTAACTAAAGAGCCTTAAGGCTGTACCAGAGTACCAACCCCTTCACCCCGCACCACCCGAGCCAACACCCCTTTTTGCCAGCGACAAACGATAATCGGCAAATTATTTTTTAAGCACAAGGCAAGGGCCTCTTTATCCATTACACCCAAGTGCAAGCGCAAAGCCTGGGCTATGGTGAGTTCGGTGAATTTTTTTGCGGAGCGCACTTTTTTAGGGTCAGCTGTATACACGCCGTCCGCTGGTCCGGTCTTAATAACGACGTCTGCTTTTATCTGAACCGCGTGCTCGGCCGCCGCTGTATCGGTAGTGAAGTTTATACGGCCTGTACCACCGCCAAAAATTACAATTTCCTTACGTCTTAAAGCACCGCGAACAGTCACCACGTCAACTTTCGATACTCCAGGCAGGTCGGTGGCGAGTGGAGATTGAAGCAAGCACGGAACCTTAGCCTGAATTAAGGCAGCCCTCAGCATGTAACTATTCATAACTGTGCCTAATAGGCCCAAATAATCGGCCGCTGCCTGCGGCAATCCCTTGCCTTGGTTTCTTTTGCGCCATATATTTCCCCCGCCCACATCAATAGCCACCTCCACGCCGAGCTTACACAAGGAACGCACCTCGTCCGCAATCAAACGGAGTCGCGCGGGTTCAATGCCACCGCCATCTCCGCCAAAAGCCTCACCTGAGAGTTTTACGAGCACCCGCTGGTAACGCAACGTACTCACGGGCGCAGCTGTTCTAATTACCAAGCGCAAAGCGAACGAAACGCTTTACCTTAATGTTCTCTCCCAGCGCGGCCACAGCTGCCGTTACCACTTCGGTTACAGTTTGCTTGTCGTTCTTAAAAAACTGCTGCTGCATAAGGCACGTTTCAGCAAAGAACTTGGCGAGCTTGCCCTCGAGGATCTTCTCCACCATCGAGCCTTCCTTGTGCTCACTCTTCAGCTGTTCCCGGTACACGCCCTTTTCGCGCTCAATAACTTCGGCTGGCACGTCCGCGGGAGTAAGGTACAACGGATTGGCCGCGGCCACCTGCATGGCCAAATCGTGCGCCAGCTCCTTAAATTTGTCGGTGCGGGCAACGAAATCGGTTTCGCACGCCACTTCCACTAGCACGCCCAGTTTGCCCCCCAGGTGTACATACGCCTCCACCAAACCTTCTCCGGTAGCACGCTCGCCTTTGGCGGCCGCCACTTTAGTGCCCCGCTGCCGCAAGAAGACAACCGCTTTATCCAAATCACCGCCTGCGTCCTGCAGAGCCATTTTGGCGTCCATCATACCGGCGCCGGTGTGCTCCCGCAGTTTTTGAATATCATTAACATTCACCATATAGTTTAGTAACTTATGCGCTCGGAGTAGGGGCAGAGGCTGCAGCATTAGCCAGAGCAGCCTGTTGCCCTTCACGCACAGCCTCCGTAACCAAACTAACCACCATTTGAATTGAGCGCAGAGCGTCGTCGTTGCCTGGTATGGTGTACTGAATAAGGCCAGGGTTAGTATCGGTATCAATAAAGCCAACCACAGGCACGCCAACCTTGCGCGCCTCGCGAATGGCGTTCTTGCCCTCACGCACGCCCACTAAGAACACCACCTCCGGAAGCTTGGTCATGGTGCGAATGCCACCTACGGTAAGCATCAGCTTATCCAAATCCTTCTGCAGTTCAATTTGTTCCTTCTTGGTGTACTGGGCCCACACGCCGCGAGTCTTATCTGCCTCCAGTTTTTCCAAACGTTGTATAAGCTTACCAATAACGCCCCAGTTGGTGAACACGCCGCCAAGCCACCGCTCCACAATGTAGGGCATGTTGGTGGTCTCGGCCGCTTCGCGCACGGCGCCGTCGGCCTGCTTTTTAAGGCTGGTAAAGAGCACCTGCCCGCCCGCCGCCACTATTTCACGAATAAAGGTAAGGGCGCGGGTGAGCTCGATGCTGGTTTTCTCGAGATCGAGAATATGAATGCCGTGGCGGGAAGTATAAATGAATTGCTTCATCTTAGGGTGCCATTTGGACGTTTGATGCCCAAAGTGCATACCCGCCTTCAGCATGTCTACTAACGATGGTATTTGTGGCATAAAAAAACTGTCTCCTTTACGCCCGGCGTATTCACCAGGCCTACTGCCTTTCCAGTTTATCCGGCTGAGGGATCCCGCCACGGCGGGACAAGGAACAGCCCTAAAAAGGCATGGTTGATTAAGCGAGGGTAGTATAAGGGAAAGCCAAAATTATAGCAAGGGGTAAATATAAAGAAGAGCCGCCTACTCCTAGAGTAAGCGGCTACGAATAATTTTAGGTAGCTATATCTTTTGCGGCACTTCTTTTTGGTGTAGATAAAAGGTAGCGCGGCACGCATTCCAAATACCTCAAGTAATGGGTACCGTAACGCCTCTGGAGTATGTACTCCTCAGCTATCGCTTCATGGTGGTAGTCTCTTAATAGATAGTAAACAGACACCCAGTATAAAACGTAGGAGAGTCCATATAGAATACCAATAATCGTGAGATTTTCTCCAATAAGCCGATTGTGTAAATCGGAACTAAAAATTACCCCTTCGGCTACTGAGATGATGCTCAACCCCAGATAAATAGGATTACGACTATAGCGGTAAGCGCCACTATTTACTAGCGGCATCGGACTGATAGTTTCTTCCATAATATCAGCCCAGGAAACTCCTAAGCTTACACGCCCCCAAGAGGCGACCAACCAGCCGACGAAGTAGAATATAAGTCCAACGAAGGCGATGGTTGATACTCCATTCCCTTGAGTTACATAAAAGTAACTCAGAACGGAGTAAAGCAAAATGCGCCAAGCATCAGGGTCTTTGCTGTCCTTAAGCGATAACCCCGATAAGCCCTTAATAGGGAAATTACGACAAGGCACCACAGCGCCCTGGCGTTTGTACTTTCCCCACACCACCATGCGTCGGGCAATATATAGCAACGGCGGCACCAAAATGATAACTAAACGATCAATCATATTACCCTCCCGTAACTTTTTTAAGAAACTATATTTGATTTATTACCTTTAGGATAGCTGACTTAGCTACGCCTGAGGAAGGCCCTTGTCAAGGCGGATAACCCGTGCTACGATATTTCCGCTATGAAAGCCAATACCCACCCTACCTACTACCCCAAAGCTACGGTTACCTGTGCCTGCGGCAATAGCTTTAACGTTGGCTCCACTGTTCAAGACATGCGCGTGGAAATATGCTCCGCCTGCCACCCCTTCTTTACCGGCAAACAGAAGCTCATGGATTCAGCTGGTCGGGTGGACCGCTTTAAGCGCCGCGCGGAGCGCAGCCAGTCCGTGACAGGGCGCAAGCTCAAGACCAAGGCGAACGCCAGTTAGATATTACATTTACACCCGCCCCTTCTTAAGCGGGCGGGTTTGTTATTGCGGTGGTACACTACACCCTATGGATGTCTTGAGCCAGCTCACAACCTTGCGCCGAGAACTCATGGAACTGGAGCAGCAGCTCCAGGATACTGCCGTGTTCAGTAATCAGACCGCACTCAAGAAACTCAACCAGCGGCATGCCGAACTACGAATTATGGTTGAACTCGCCGAGCGGTGTACTGCCCTAAGAAAACAGGTGACCGAACTTGAAACCTCGCTCCGCACCGAAAACGATTTGGAGCTTAGACAACTCACCCAGGAAGAACTTGGTAAACTCACAAAAGAACAAACTGCTCTGGAGGCGGAGCTTAAAGAACTGCTGGAACCAGCGGACCCCGTAGACGCCAAGAACACTATTGTTGAAATCCGCGCCGGCACCGGCGGGGACGAGGCTGCCATGTTCGCAGCCGATCTCTACCGTATGTATGCCCGCTTTTCCGAAGGCAAGGGCTGGCGCGTACAAGTACTATCCGAGAGCCGCAACACACTCGGGGGCTACAAGGAAATCATTTTTGAAATCACCGGCCAACGCGTGTTCTCCCACCTTAAGTATGAGAGTGGCGTGCACCGCGTACAACGCATACCGGTTACGGAAAAAAGCGGCCGCGTGCACACATCCACAATTACCGTGGCAGTGCTGCCCGAGGCCGACGAAGTGGATGTAGTGTTAAAACCCGAGGAGCTTAAGATAGAAGCCACTACTTCCTCAGGGCACGGCGGTCAGAGTGTGAACACCACCTATTCGGCCATTCGCATAGTCCACCTGCCCACCGGCCTCACGGTAATCTGCCAGGACGAGCGCTCACAAAAGCAAAATAGGGAAAAAGCGTTGGCAGTATTGCGTTCGCGCTTGTTCGCACTGGAGCAAGCCAAACGACACCAGGAGCGGGATTTGGCGAGGCGCGGGCAGATTGGCACAGGCGAACGGAGCGAAAAAATCCGCACCTATAACTTTCCCCAGGACAGGCTGACCGACCACCGTATTAAGCAAAACTGGCACAACCTGCCCGGCATACTGGAGGGTGACCTGGAACCGATTATCCAGGCGCTCAAGAACGCCGCCGACCAATGACCAGGGCTCAAGCGCTCTCTCATGGTAGCGCTTTACTATCGGCCCCCAGCCCCTCGCCGGCGCTTGATGCCGAGGTGCTCTTAGCCTACGCCTGCGGCTGTAACCGTAGTGAGCTACTGGCACACCTAGAGGAACCACTACCACTCCTACGCGGCTGGCGGTTCCGCTGGCTCATACACCGGCGGTGGAGCGGCATCCCAGTTGCCTACCTCACGCACGAGAAAGAATTCTACGGCCGCTCGTTCTATGTAAACCGCTATGTGCTCACTCCCCGACCAGAAACGGAATTAATGATAGAGGCAGCTTTAGGAACTATTCACGCGAATGGTTCCATAGCTACCATTATCGATGTTGGCACAGGTTCGGGTTGTATCGCGATAACACTGGCTCTTGAACTGCCACACCTAAAAGTACTGGCAACCGATACTTCCGCGCCTGCCCTTGCGGTAGCAAAAAAAAACGCCACACATTACGGCGTTGACACGCGCATTACATTCCTCCGCGGTAACCTTATAAAACCCCTACTGGCTACTCCCTACCCCCTGCTCTCAAACTCGCTGCTACTTGCCAATCTCCCCTACCTCACCACTGACGAGATAAAAGGAGAGCTTACATCTGAACCGCGCGACGCGCTTGATGGAAGTTCGGACGGCCTCAAATACTATCGCTTACTCATTGAGCAGCTAATGACCCTTCCACCTATTAGTTTACCACGCTGTCTAATACTAGAGCTTCATCCGCCAACGGCACTGGCGATTAACGAACTGTTACGCCAAGCTTGGCCCCGAGCTCAGCTAACCTTACAGCTAGACCTAAAGGGACTCAAGCGTGTAGTGGTGGTAAAATTAGAAAATTAAACAATCGTCTTCAATTAATTCATAAGGCGACGCTTATGCGGCGCTATTTTTAGCCTAATCCAGTAAAATACACAGCTTATCCACGCTACGCCTAGTAAATTTTCAAGTACACTGGTATAAGCCTCGGGTTGAGGCTATAAAACAAACAAAATTCCTTAAAAGGAGAACCTAATGAAAAAGCTAGATATGTTTGCGGATGTCTATAGTCAGTGGGAATATGTGGTGAAAGAGTACGGACAAAATGTCGAAAACTTTCCCCTTCGGGCAATTTTGCAGAACTGCCACCAAAAAATGGCTGTTGAAATCATCAGCCTGGAACTAATACTTAACGGGGGTGAACCTGCAGTTAAACTCTCTACGACTAATGGTGAGATAATAATTACCAGTAAGAACTCATGGGAGCTGGCTAACGGCCAGACTAACACTAAAAAAACTATATTTACCCAACCCATAAACTAAAGGTGAGCCTATGTTCTCCGTAAACTAAATAAGCCGGTCTGTTGTACTCACAGAGCCGGCTTATTTTATTACTTGCTTGGTAAAAATGTCTATTTCTTACTCTTGTCCTTATGGGACGGTTCGGCGGGCGGCGCCGCAGTAGTTTCCGCTCCTACCGCACCAGCTTCTTCCTTACCTTTCTCCTCCACTGCCACCACCGACACGTCTTCTTTTACGTCAGCCTTAAGCTCAGCCAGTTCTGCCTCGCTCCGCGGTGGAATAGCTGTGGCTATCACCTCATCTGCTCCCGGCGACAACACCTCTAGACCAGTAGGCAAAGTTACCTGCCCCAAGGTAATAACATCATTCAGCTGAGCTAGTGAACCTATGTTCACCTCGATTTCATGCACCAGGTGCTGTGGCAAGCAACGTACTTTAATTTCGTTCACGGCGCGTACCAGCGTACCACCCAGCTCTTTAACAGCTGGCGCTTCACCTACGAATTTCAATGGGATATCAACCTCAAGCTTTTCGTCCATGCGTATCTGGTGAAAATCCACGTGCTGAACCGCTTCGCTCAACGGGTCAAGCTGCACCTCCTGCACTAATACCTTCACGGGCGGATTGCTATCTACCACCAAATCAAGCAAGGTGGTCTCACCAACTTGGCGATACACCTTACCAAAAGCCTTAGCATCCACCGCAACCGTTTGACTGGCTACGCCATGCCCATACACGACGCCAGGAATTCCCCCTTGGCGCCGTAAAACCCTCGTCCCCTTACCCTGGGGCCGGCGTGAAGTAACCGTTAATGTACTCATACCACTAGAGCTCCTGTTAGTCCGGTCGGCGGCGCGCTCAAAGGGAATAAGAACTGATGCAGGGCCATAACCTCATCGGTAGTAATTACCGCTTGATCCTTAAAACGAAGTACATCGTCGCTCGTGAGATCTGTCACCAAGCCAATTGAGGTAGGGCCAGCAGCCGACGTGAAAAGGAGCGCCACCACGGAACTGCCACAGCTGGCGCACTGGATGTGCAACAGATGCGCGTCTTCGCGCTCTTCCAACACCCGGGCCCGCAACGGATTATACGAAGACTCGCACAGCGGGCAGTACGAAATAAGCCGCAGGGCGTCTCCCGAAAGGTGGTGTGGATTCTTCTTGTTCTTAGGTTGCATAGTACGATTCACCAAGTAACCAAAATTCAACAAATCAATTCTTCTATAATTCACTATTCATACTTTAGCACGAGGCAGCCTCATTGTCAACTTCGCGTCCTCTGTCGCCCCTCCGCAGCTGGGGCCTGCCAGCCGTACTGTCTCATCATATTCTGGAGGATACCGACCGCCGCCAAGCTCACGATGAGCGAGGACCCGCCGTAGCTCACGAAGGGCAAGGTAATACCGACCACAGGAGCTACGCCGAGGTTCATGCCAATATTAAGAACCACCTGAACGGCAAATAAACTCAAAATGCCAACAGCCACCAAGACGGCAAAATCGTCCCGTAAGCGACGAATGAGTTTTAACACCCGGCTAAACCAACCAACCCAGAGAGCCAAAACGAGCAGGCTGCCCACCAAACCAAGCTCTTCGGCCAAAGAAGCAAAAACAAAGTCAGTGTGTTGTTCTGGCAAGAACTTGAGTTGGCTCTGGGTACCTAACCCCAAGCCTCTCCCCCACCACCCCCCTGAACCAACGGCTACCACCGACTGGGTGACGTTGTAGCCGCTGCCCAAAGGATCACGGTGGGGGTCAAAGAATGTTAAGAGGCGTTCTTGCTGATAACTGCGCAAGAACAGACTACCTATCACCCCGACCACCAGTACCAAACCTCCCATAATCACCCACCAGCGCCTCGGCTTTGGCACAACACCTAACAAAACTGCCCACACTACCAAGAGCAAAAATCCGGAACCAAAGTCGGGCTGAGCCAACACCAAACCCAATAGTGGCAGCAACAGAACGGTGGTAACGACGGTTTTTGGGGCCGTAAGAGGCGAACCCACGTAGGCTAGATAACTCGCCAGTGCTATCACCCAAAGGTATTTCACGAGCTCAACAGGCTGAAAACCTGCCTCACCCCACCGCAACCAACCCGTAGTGCCACGCAAGGTTTGCCCGAACACTAACACGACCACGAGCAGCGCTACCGCCACCACGTAAATAAGCTTGGACCACGAGCGGTACAACCGGTAATCAGCCAACGAGGCCAATAACATAGCCCCGAGCCCTAGGGCGGCGGCGGCCAGTTGGCGCGAAAAAAGCGGTGACAATTCCGGCCGCGACAACGAACTGGAATAGAGCTCGGCCAAGCCCACCACCAGCAAGAGTAACGTGAACAATAAGAGCAGCACGTCCCAGCTCTGCCATACCACCCGCAGCTTCTGCCACATACCTATTTCAAAACCCGAGCATCCAGCACGTTCACTTCCGGCCGCACCACCAGGTTGTCGGCGGTAATAATAGTCTCGGACCAATAGAACTCCACCTCTCTCGTGCTTTGACTGGTAACATCGGACAACACCTGCTGCCCCACCGCTTGTACACTGCCGGACTTAGTTAAGACGACTGTCACCCCTACCTGCCAGAAACTGAACGGGCTGGTGTTCTCCAGGCCGAACCTCAAGCGCGTAGCGGTTGGCCCGCCAGCATCGGCGGGGGTTACCTGCTCGATTGATTGGTTAAGCACATTGAACGAGGGCAAGGAAAGGGTAGAAAGGTCACGAATCCTTTGCCAGCTCACTTTATCAAAGCTCAACGACACCTGCCGCGGCTGTACCCGAAGTGGCACACCCAGCTTAGCCACATACTTACTTTCCAAAGGCAAAAAGAATGTGCTGCCCTGTACGCTCTGGCCGTCGGCGGTAAAGGTAAAAGGCACATCGCGCATGGCCCACTTCAAGTTGGGATTCTTCACCTCTGCTACCAAATCATAAAGCCCTCGCGCGATCGGCACTGCCGTTACTGTGCCGATTTCCAGCGCCAGCGGCGTATTGGTCCGACGATACTCCTCTATGTTTATTTCTCGATTCACGATCTGGCGCAGGGCGTCCTCCTCCGCCCGCCGGTTGGCCAACCAATCAGTCACCTGCCAGAGCGCATACCCACAGAGCGCCAGGGCCACAATACCCAGACCCACCTCCACTATGTGGCGCACGAGCTCACGATGGAGCACCCACCAGTACCCCCACTTAAGCTGCTTGTCAGAAATCCCGTCTGGCATAGAAAAAGTTTAGAGTAAGAGCGTAGAGTAAGAGCTACCAGGCTAAAGCTCGGATTAGAAAATAACCACCCGGACCAACCTCTTACCCTTAACTCTTCACCCTTAACTTTCCCCATTCTACCACACTCCCCTCCCCTGGAGCCACGGCTAATGGTATACTTAAGAACATCCTTAACCCGCCTACCATATGTACCTAGAAACCAGTAAAGACATTCTCAACCTCTCCTTAGCCGTTTCGATTTTTGGCCTAGCCTTTCTCATGGGGTGGATGCTAGTCTACTTTCTACTCATCGTCCGCCGCGTGGTAAAAATTCTGGAAGGGGTTGAGGAGAGTATGCGCAAAGTAGGCGACTTTGTAAACGTAGCCAAGGCAAAATTAGAAAGCTCTACTTCCTACCTTTCAATTCTGGCCACTGGCGCCAAGGAGTTGGTGCAGTATCTCATCAACAAGCGCGCCAACGGTAGCCGGAAAAAGAAGTAAGGGGAGCGCCTGGATGTCTTAACTTGAAAGAAGCCCCAGCGGGGCTTCTTTCGTACCTACCTAACCAACCACGCCATACATTCATGAGCGGCTCAATTGTAGCACCATTGTGGTACAATTGGGTCGCAGTACCTATGCCGAAATTCACACACCTACAATCCGAACCAAACTTCACCACGCTCCGTCAGTGCAGGGCAAGTGTTCATTCATCGGCCGCACCAAAGTATGTCTTTTACACATCTCCACGTACATAGCCACTACTCACTCTTGGATGGTCTGCCCAAGATACCCGACCTGGTACAGAGCGCCAAGGCCAAGGGTTTCCAATCGTTGGCGCTCACCGACCATGGCGCCATGTACGGCATAGTGGAGTTTTACAAAGAGTGCCGCAGCCAAGAGCTTAAGCCAATATTGGGTGTGGAAACCTACGTGGCCCCGCGTAAGCTCACGGACAAACAATCCAAGCTGGACGATGCTGCCCACCACCTCGTGCTATTAGCGTATTCGCTGGAAGGATACCGCAACCTCATCCGCCTGGTAACACTAGCGCACCTACAGGGCTTTTACTACAAACCCCGCGTAGACCACGAGGCGCTCTTGAAGTACCACGATGGCCTGGTGGCACTATCGAGCTGCCTAAAAGGTGAGATTCCTCAAGCTCTGCGGACGGGTGATGAAGCGCGTGCGCGCGAGCTTAGCCAATGGTACCTCTCCACCTTCGGCGAAGGTAATTTCTACCTTGAGGTACAAGCCCACCCCGAGCTTGAGGCGCAAGGCGAACTCAACCAGGCTCTACGACGCCTCGGCAAGGAGCTAAGCCTGCCGCTGGTGGCCACAAACGACAGCCACTACTTAGAGAGTTCGGACAAAGAGGCGCAGGATATCCTGGTTTGCATACAAACCGGCAAAAAGGTAACGGACGATAAACGTCTTGATATGCGCGGCTTAGACACTTCTCTCAAGACGGAGGCGGTCATGCGGCAAGAGCTACCCGACTTCATGGACGCCATAGAGCAATCGGGTGAATTAGCGGACAAGCTGAACGTGGAGCTGCCTTTAGGGCAGCGCTTTTTCCCAAGCTTCCCCACCCCTCAGGGCGAAACACCCGAAGCGTACCTGCGATTACAAGCCGAACGGGGGCTGGCTGACCATTTCTCTAATGGGGTGAGCGAGGAGATACGAGAACGATTAGAATACGAAATGGACATTATTACCAAGAAAGGCTACGCCAGCTACTTCTTGGTGGTGGCTGATTTCGTGAACTGGGCCAGGGCTCAACGCATCATAGCGACCACCCGCGGCTCAGCGGCCGGATCACTCGTTTCCTACCTCATTGGTATTACCACTGTGAACCCACTCACCTACCAGCTGCCGTTCGAACGGTTCTTGAATCCGCACCGACCCTCACCACCCGATATCGACATGGACTTTGCTGATAACCGCCGCGATGAGGTGATTGCCTACGTTACGGCCAAGTACGGCGTAGACCAGGTGGGACAAATAGTCACCTTCGGCACCATGGCCGCGCGCGCGGCCGCGCGCGACGTGGGTCGCGCCTTAGGGTTACCCTACGGACTCTGTGATCGCGTGGCTAAGCTCATCCCCTTTGGCAGCCAAGGCTTTCACATGACCATTGAACGCGCTTTGCGAGAGACACCCGAACTCAAGAACCTCACCGAAACCGACCCGCAGGTTAGTGAGCTGCTCATACTCGCTCAAAAAGTGGAGGGATGTGTGCGTCACGCTTCCATTCACGCCGCCGGTGTCGTGATCGCGCCTACGCCCCTCACGGACTATGCGCCGCTCCAGTACGATGCGGAAGGCAAACACATTATCACTCAGTACGACATGTGGTCGTGTGAGGATGTGGGCCTGGTGAAGATGGACTTCCTGGGTATTCGCAACCTCTCCATCATGGGCAGCGCCATCAACATCATTAAAAAAACAAAAGGTCTGGATATTGATCTCGACACTATACCCTTAAACGACAAAAAGACGTTCGAGCTCATGGCGCGAGGAGAGACTATGGGTATGTTCCAGTTGGGCGGCAGTGGCATGACCCGTTACCTTAAGGAGCTCAAACCAACCACCATTACCGACGTCATGGCCATGGTGGCGCTCTTCCGCCCTGGGCCAATGGATTCCATTCCCGACTTCATTAAACGCAAGCACAACCCTAAGACAATCACCTACCTCGACCCTCGGCTTAAGGATATCCTGAAAGATTCCTACGGAATTATTACCTACCAGGACGATGTCTTAATGATAGCAATCAAGCTGGCGGGCTACACCTGGGAAGAAGCGGATAAGCTCCGCAAAGCCATGGGCAAAAAGATCCTCCGCGAGATGTCCCGCCAAAAAGAAAAATTCATTTCCGGCTGCATTGTCGGCGGGCTATCTGAAACCAAGGCCAATAAGCTTTGGGAATTAATTGAACCATTCGCCGCCTACGGATTCAACAAAGCCCACGCTGCCTCCTATGGCATCGTAGCCTACCAAACCGCCTACCTGAAAGCCAACTTCCCTACCGAATTTATGGCCGCGCTCATGACGGCTGAATCGGGAGATCTCGATACCGTGGCGCAGGCCGTGGCCGAGTGTAAACGCCTTAGCATCACCGTACTGCCGCCCGACACAAACGAGAGCCTGGCTACCTTCACCGTGGTGAACGATTCCTGCATTCGTTTCGGCTTAACAGCCATTAAGAACCTCGGCGCACAGGTGATTGAGGCAATTATCGAGGAGCGTAAAATCAACGGCCCGTTCACCTCACTTACTAACTTCCTGGAACGCACAGCCAGACGTGAATTCACCAAAAAATCCCTGGAAAGCCTTATTAAGTGCGGGGCCTTGGATAGCCTACACCCCGAGCGGAGCCAACTACTCATGGCTATGGATATGCTCTTAGCACACGCCAAGAAAGCGAGCCAGGCGCGCGATGCCCAGCAGACGAGCTTGTTCGGTGAACACGCTGAAACTGGCAAAATGGCACTTAAACTGCCAGAAACTCCACCCACTAACCAACGTGAACGGCTGAGCTGGGAGCGGGAATTGCTCGGGCTCTATGTTACCGAACACCCTTTTCGTGAATACGCCCAAGCACTCAGTAGCGCTACGGTGCCGCTCATTGAGCTCGACAAGCTAACAGGTGAGCCAGTGATTACGGTAGCAGGGCTCATTACCTCACTGAAAGCCATCACCACCAAAAAGGGTGAGCCTATGTGCTTCATAGGTCTGGAGGACCTCACAGGTAGCACCGAGCTGGTTGTTTTCCCCAACACCTACCGCGACGAACGTGGAAAACTGGCTACAGATACCATTGTGGCGGTACGCGGTCGGCTGAGCAAACGAGATGGGGGAAGTAAGGTAATCGTGCAATCAGTTACACCCCTCTCCTCCCCGGCCGACGCAGCACAATCCCTGGCGCAGTGGACAGCCCCACCAACGCGACAGCAAACACAGGCCGAAGACGAACTTGTCATTCACCTACCGCCGCAGGCAACCTCCCTCACTATAAAAGAGCTTCAACACCTTCTCCAACAGTTCCCTGGCACACAACCAGTAGTACTTGATCTTACGCACACAGGCCAAGCCAAACTGGTATCTACCAACTACCGGGTGGCAGTAACACCGGCCTTCATGAAGGCCTGCCAAGAACTCCTGGGGCCCAGCAGTCTAGGGCCGGCTCTTCCAGCGTGAACTAAAAGACTATTTTTGCTATACTAAACTACGTTACTAAGGAGGCTTATGACTAAACGCACAACTCAGACGAACGAACAGGGTCGCGGGGCCAGCCGGCCGATGCGCCGCATCGTAGTGACTTTTGCCGGCGCCGTTGTGGCGGTGGTGTTGCTCGTGCTCTACTACTCCCTGGCCCACGCCACCGTAACCCTTGAGGTATCACCCGACAGTATGGTAATGGACACAACCATCGAGCTTAAACAGTACAGCGAAGCGGGTGAAGTAACAGGCACTATTATAGAAACAGAGGTCACCCAATCCAAAACATTTCCCGCCAGCCCCTCGGGTGAACTGGAAGAAAGGGCTGCCGGTACGGTTACCATCGTGAGTACCCACACTACTCCGCAAACCCTCATCGCCACCACCCGGCTACTTTCGCCCCAGGGCGTACTCTTCCGCCTACGGGAAACCGTTACCGTACCAGCGAACGGCAAACTGGAGAACGTGGGAGTAGTGGCCGACCAAGTGGGTGAGGCCAGTGCCATTGGACCCACGAGCTTTACTATTCCGGGCTTACGACCTCAACTACAACAAGTAATCCACGCTGAATCAAACGAGCCTATGCGCCGGTTGCCCAAAACTGGCTCCACCTCCATTACACCGCTCGACCTCGACGCGGCACGCAAGAGCCTAACCGACATTATGGTTCCACAGGCGCTCTCTAAGCTCCGTGAACAACTACCCGAGGACAAGCGCAATCTCAACGTGGTATACAAGAATGAAACCACCAAAGCCGAATCCGACGTGCCGGCCAATTCCAAAAACAACCAGTTCACCTACACGGTTACGGTCAAGGTAACTGCCGTATTTTATGATCCTGACAACTTGAGAGAGCACGCCCTCAGCAAGCTCCAAGCCGACCTTTCTTCTGGTCGCAAAATACTAAACCTTGAACCCGAGAGCCTAGCCGTTAGTATTGATAGCGTGGCTGGCGACCTTACCAGCGCTATGCTAAAGGTGAAATTCCTGGCCCAGGTAGTAATCACCGAACCCGACAAGTTATTTCGCGCCAGCGACCTCTTGGGCCGCACACCGGAAGAGGTACAGAATTACTTTAGCGGCATTCCTGGGGTTAAGAATGTGGAAGTTGAGCTATCGCCGTTCTGGGTGGGTTCTGTACCAACAGTAGAAAGCCACATTACTCTGCAACTTAAGTAATCTTGACTAAAAGCCTCCGGTTGAAGTACTTTTAACCTGTACACGACTGCGGCGGCTACCAACTGCCTGCCCCGAGCTTAGCCAGTGGGGCGCCCGAGCTACCTTGGGCCTAAGCGTACAGACAATTTGAGAGCGTCCGCCAAGTGGCGGAAACTTGGGTGGAACCTCCCTTTTATCCATTGGGACCCAAATGACTCGTAGTCGTTTGGGTTATTTATTTGTAAAACTATGCCATCTTCCCTTGAAGCTAAAAAACATTCTCTGGCCCACCTCCTGGCCGCGGCGGTGCAAGAACTGTACCCCGAGGCCAAGCGCACTATCGGCCCTGCTATTGAAGACGGGTTCTATTACGATTTTGACTTCGGCCAAGACAAGGTGAGCGTGGACGATCTACAACGCATTGAGGATAAAATGCGGGAAACCCTCCCGAGCTGGAGTGGTTTCGAGCGCGAGGAACGCTCGGTCGCAGAAACTAAAGAGATGTTCAAAGATAACCCTTACAAGCTGGAGCTAATAGCCGAATTCGCCCAGGAAGGGCAAAGGCTCTCCACCTATACCTCTGGTCCGCCAACCGGCGGATTCACCGACCTGTGCCGCGGCGGACATGCCGAGAGTATGAAGGAAATCAAAACGGACTCCTGGAAACTGGACCGCCTAGCCGGCGCCTACTGGCGCGGGGACGAAAAGAACAAAATGCTCACCCGCATTTACGGCCTGGCTTTTGAAACGAAAAAAGAACTGGCAGAGTATTTAAGCCAACGAGAAGAAGCAGCTAAAAGGGACCACCGTAAACTGGGTAAGGAGCTTAAGCTGTTTACCTTCTCCGACTACGTAGGCCCAGGCATGCCCCTCTGGCTCCCGAATGGCGCCGTAATAACAGAAGAGCTGGAAAAGCTAGCCAAGGAAACCGAATTCAAAGCCGGGTATAAGATCATTCGCACCCCGCACATTGCCAAAGAATCAATGTACAAAACTTCCGGCCACCTGCCCTACTATGCTGACACTATGTTTCCACCCATGGTAATGGATGAAGATGGTAATCAGACAACGTACTACCTCAAGGCTATGAACTGCCCGCACCACCACCAGGTCTACGCCGCCGAACCAAGGAGCTACCGCGATCTGCCCCTCAGATTAGCCGAGTATGGCACGGTCTACCGCTACGAAAAATCAGGCGAGCTCTTTGGCCTTATGCGCGTCAGAATGCTCAGTATGAACGACGCCCACATTTACCTGACTGCCGAACAGTTCGCAGAAGAATTTAAGGCGGTGAACGATATGTATCTGAACTACTTCAAGCTCTTTGGCATCAGCAAGTACGTTATGCAGCTTTCCACCCATTCGCCCGAAGGTTTGGGTAAGAAGTATGTGAACGAACCCCAGCTCTGGCAGGAAACCGAGGACCTAGTACGGCGCACTATGCAAGAATCAGGCGTGAACTTTACCGAAGTGGCGGACGAAGCCGCCTTCTACGGCCCCAAGATAGATGTTCAGGTATGGAGTTCCATTGGCCGCGAATTCGCCATTGCTACGAACCAGGTGGACTTTGCCCAGCCCAAACGTTTTGGCCTAACCTACGTGGACAAGGGTGGGGCCAATAAAACTCCGCTCTGTATCCACCGTGCACCCCTCGGCACCCACGAACGCTTTATCGGCTTTTTGATAGAACACTACGGCGGCGCTTTCCCCACCTGGCTCGCGCCCGTGCAGGTAAAGCTCCTGCCGGTTGGTGTGGACCATGTGAATTATTGCGAAAAACTGGCAACTGAATTGCGGAATAAAATGATTCGTGTGGAAATGGACGACGCCAATGAGACCATTGGCAATAAGATTCGCAAAGCAGAGAAAGAAAAAATACCATATGCCCTTGTAGTGGGAGAAAAGGAAATTTCATCCGGTAACCTGGCGGTCCGCAAGCGGAGCGTGAAAGAAATTAGTTCAATTCCAAACTCCCAATTCATCGCCGACCTGGAGCAGGAAATCTCCGAACGCAGAAGTTAAGTAAAAAAAAATTACCGTCAGCCATTATTATAAATGACCGACGGCATATAATCCTTATTTAAGCAGGTTGTTCTACCTGCGCCAAGTTTACAATTTCTTTTATCATTTTATTGATATCTGCAGTCTTTTCAAAGACTGCGCTAACGTTAATGCCTAGCTTTTTGCTCAAATCAACGAGCTCTTCTTTTTCTTCCCCTGAAAAAATAATTATTAATCCTGTATACCTCAGCTTTCTAAGTGCTCCAGCAAAGTAGAGACCATTCATATCCGGATTAATAACATCGGTTATTACCATATCAGGGTATGGCTCAGTAAAATTATGTAGAACATCTCTACCGCTGACCGCAGTTTGAACCTCAAAGCCGGCGTCTTTCAACAGCTCAGAATACACTGATCTAATGCATTCCTCACTATCAACCAAAAGGATACTTGTTTTTTTATTCATTTTTTAACCTCACATTTTATTGTTATTATTTTGTTTATTATTTAAAAATTTTGAATTATCTGTTGCTTAATCATACACTATAGCTGTGAATTATAGTTCTGTCAACCCCCCACTTATAGCAATAATCGGCCCTACTACCAGTGGCAAAAGCGCCCTGGCGCTTAAGCTAGCCAAAAAGCTGGATGGTGCGGTGATTTCGGCTGATTCTCAGCAGATGTACCGGCACGCCAAAATCGGCACTAACCAGCCAAATGGCCACTGGCATATAGCCACTGGCAAACGGAAAGAGGTTTTAAGAGTGAAAAAGCTTTATGTTGTGCAAGGGGTACCACACTTTTTTATTAACACACTCTCGCCCAACAAACAATATTCAGCGGTACGGTTTCAGGCAGAGGTAAACAAACTCTGTTCTAAGCTATTTGCTATTGGCCAGTTGCCAATTCTAGTTGGCGGCACAATGCTGTACGTGTCCGCAGTGGTAGAGGGCTATCGCTTTCCCCCAGGCAAACCAAACCTAAAACTGCGAGCTTCGTTGGACCGACTTAGCACCGCTGCGTTGCAAAAAAAGCTTAAACAGGCAGACCCCGCTACCTGGCGCGTAATTGACCGTGCGAACCGCCGGCGCCTCATCCGCGCTCTGGAACACGTTATGAGCACCGGTAGTTCCTTTACCCAAGCTCAGCAGCACCAACCAAGGCCCAACACGCTCATCTTAGGCCTGGCACCAAGTAAAGCAACTCTACGCCGTAATATTACAAGGCGCACCAAAAAAATGTTCAACCAAGGCCTGGCACAAGAGGTGCGCTATCTTAAAAAAAAATTCCCACACTCTCCCCTACTCCAATCAATTGGTTACCGCGAAGTATCTGCCTTTCTCAGTGGCTCAATAAGCCGTATCGAAGCCGAACAACAAATTATCTCCCACACCTGGCAATATGCCAAGCGGCAAGTAACCTGGTTTAAACGCTTACCCAGTGTGCACTGGATAAACAGTTCACCCCCAGCCATCGCACTTACCCGAACCTGGCTTAAACAAGCTAAGCACCAAGCTGGTTCTTGAACTCCTGCTCTATTTCCTGAGGATCGGCCTTACCTTTAAGCTCCTTCATCACCAAACCAACAAAGAACTTAAGCAAGGCTGTTTTTCCTTTGTGATAATCCTGAACTTGCTCAGCGTGAGCGTTCACCACCCTGGTAACCGCCTCGGCTAGGCCCTCGCCGCCAGCGGCTTGAGCCAGGTCCTCCTCGGCCATAATTACCTCGGGGTCGTGCCCGGTTTCCACCATACGCCGCAAGAGAAGCTGCCCGTTCGTAGAATTCACCTGCCGACGCGACACTAGCAACAGGAACGCCACAAACTGGCTCACTGTGAACGGCAGCTGGTTAACCGCCAAGCCACGCTCCCGCAATACTTCAGTAAGCTTGTGCACGATCCAGTTCACCGCTAGCTTAGCGGTTGGTCCTAAACTGCCTTCGACCTCAGCCGCCAATTCAACTATCACATGCTCGGCAAAATCGCCCAAAGCCTTGTCTTCCGTTAATAGCCGAGCATCGGCAGGTTTGGTGTCGTAAGTTACCTGCCAGCGCCGGCGCCTATCAGCTGGCAGTTCGGGAAGTTCCGCGCGCCACTCCTCTACTTTTTTCTGGTCTATAACGAGTGGCGGAATATCCGGCTCAGGAAAATAGCGGTAATCGTGCACGGCCTCTTTTTCTCGCTGCGGTACGGTTTCGCCCTTAGCCTCGTCCCAGCCGCGTGTAGCTGTAATTGCAGGCGCTTCTCCTTTACGCCACAATTCACCCTGCCTCTTAACCTCATACTGCAAAGCCTTTTCCACAGCCCGAAAAGAATTTAGGTTCTTAATCTCGGTCTTGGGGTATAGCTTGTCCTCACCCTTGGGGTGTAAAGATATGTTGGCATCGCACCGTAAGTGCCCCTTTTCCATATCTGCATCAGAGGCTCCAACGTAGCGCATAATCAGCCTGAGTTCCTGCAAGAATATCTTAGCCTCTTCCGGATTTTTAATCTCTGGCTTGGTAACTATTTCCATTAAGGGCGTGCCAGCACGGTTGAAATCCACTAAAGACTTCTTACCTTGGTGCGTGAGCTTAGCCGTATCCTCCTCCAAGTGTAGCCGTTCCAGCTCAACCCTGCTTAGCCCCTGACTGGCCTCCACCTCCAGGTAGCCCTCTTGGGCCAACGGCTCGTCGTACTGGGAGATTTGATAACCCTTGGGCAAATCGGGATAAAAGTAGTTCTTGCGGTCGAACTTGGAGCGGGTATTAACCTTAAAATTCAGTGCCAAGGCCGCCCGCACGGCCATGCTAATAGCCTCGGCATTCGGTACCGGCAAGGTGCCTGGGTGCCCCATACACACCGGGCAAATGGTGGTATTGGCAGGCTTGTCCTCGCCCGTGTTGTCGCACGGGCAGAACATTTTGGACTTGGTCTTAAGCTGAACGTGTATTTCCAAACCAATAACGGGGACTAGTTCCATGCCCTTATTCTAACATAACGGCAAAAAAAGTGAGGAGCCGGCGACCATAAAAAAGCTCAGCCTGATTAAAAGGCTGAGTGGAAATGCAATAAACTAAATTTATATTATACGGACAAACCCAGAAAGATCGGGTTCATCCTTTAATTCATGAAGACTAAAATCTAAATTGCGAAAGGCCCAAGCAGCCTCATTAAGGTTACGAAAAGCATCCATGATGCGTTTCGTAAGATAACGCCGCCGCGCCCGCATACTATGCTTTTTCTTTTTTATTTTTTTCATTTTTCCTCACTTTTTGTTTAGTTAACTACTATAGTAATTTTATTATTATGCTTAGAACCCTATTATGAATCTCCTTTGACGTCAAGAGTCTACCCTTTTCCACACATTCAACCGTTCTCGCCCCGACTTTCCTAGCAAGAATTACGTACTGTTTCTCCGCAGCCTTAAGATGCCTCAAATCTGCCTCGTGAATATCCTTTTTTACACCAAGCTTAAGGTACCGGCGCGGGGCCTTACGCAATACCAACTTCTGTGCCGTAACCGCTGGCATATGAAGAAAAATAGTAACGTCCGGCCTGGGCAAACCTAAAACATTAAACTCCAAATTAAACAGCCACTGCCAGTACTTACGCCGGGCTGAATCCGATTGTATCTTACCGCCCTGGTGCGCCGCATTTGAAAGTGTGAAGCGATTCGCAACTACTACCCTTCCCTCTCGTAACCACTCCACGAGCTGCCGCTTGGCAGCATACCTATCAAAAGAATAAAAAAGTGAAGCTTCATATGGTGAAACGTCACCGTTCTTTCCGTATTTCCCGTTTAGGTATTGTTCAATAAAATAGGCCGATGGCTTGCCGTACTGTGGAAAATCCAGCGTAGCCACCTTTTTTCCCGCTCGCCGTAAAGCCGCCACCAGCAGTTTGAACTGCGTGCCCTTGCCCGAACCGTCGGTGCCCTCTATAACTATGAACGTACCGCGTTTAGGCCTTTTCATAGGTAACGAACCGATACTTAAATTCTCCTTCACTCATAGGCTCCAATGTACTGGCACGCTGGAACATGGCTGGAATTTCCGGAAAGAACGTATCACAACCAAACTCACCATCCACTTCCGTAAGATAAATTTTTTTGCAAGCCGGGTGCCCAATGGCCTCAGCGTACACCTGCCCGCCGCCTATGATAAAAATTTCCTCTATAGGTTGGCCCGCAAAAAGCTCAAGCGCCTCTGGGAGTGAACCGGCGTGCAGTACTCCAGCTGGCAGTTCAAGCGGGCCCCGGCTAAGCACGACATTCACTCGCCCCGACAAGGGCCTGAACTTCTCCGGTAACGAGAGCCAGGTGGCGCGGCCCATAATAACCGCGTTCTTACCCTGGCCAACCGTAATTTCTCGAAAGTGCTCCAAATCGCCCTTAAGCCGCCAGGGTATCACACCTCCCTTGCCTACACCCCGCTTGCTGTCCATCGCTGCAATCACCGAGAATGCCATACTACACCGCTATCTGGAACTTAATAAAGGGGTGAAATTGGTAGTTCTCTATCACAAAATCATCGGCCCCAAGCTCTGCCATTGGTTTACGAGCGAGCATAAGGCCCGGCAATGGGTACGGCTGACGCGTAAGCTGCTCCCTTACCCCTTCTACGTGATTAAGGTAAATGTGCGCGTCACCCAGGGTGTGTGTGAAAATACCTGGTGTAAGCCCAGTCTCCTGCGCCATAACCGTTAACAGAGCGGCGTACGAAGCGATGTTGTAGGGCACTCCCAAGGCCATATCGGCACTACGCTGGTAAAGCTGCAAGTCCAAGCGACTGCCTGCTACGTAGAACTGGAACACAGTGTGGCAAGAAGGCGGCGCGTGGTGTTTGGCCTTAATAAGCCCCTGCATTTCTCCTACGTTCCAACCGTTTACGATAATGCGCCGTGAGTACGGATCTTTCTTAATGAGTTCCAAGGCCTGAGCTATCTGGTCTATCTCCCTGCCGTCGGCCGTACCCCAACGCCGCCACTGCTTGCCGTACACCGGCCCGAGCTCGCCCCACTTTTGGGCGAATTCCTCGCTCTCACGCACTTGGTCCACGAATTTCTGCATTTCCACTTTCCACTCCTCACTGTAGCGCTGGAACTTTTCCGCCAGCTTATTCTCATCCAGGTACACCTGAAACGCCCATTCGTTCCAGATGTTTACGCCGTTCTGCACCAGGTAACGAATGTGCGTATCGCCCCGCAAAAACCACAACAATTCCACCGCGATATTACGGAAGTTAACCTTTTTGGTGGTAACCAAAGGGAAGCCCTGGCGCAGGTCGTACTTACGCTGCGCGCCAAACAAGGAAATGGTGCCCACACCGGTACGGTCCTGGCGCTCTTCCCCTTTTTCCAATATTTCCTCCAAAAGGCTTAAGTATTGCTGCATGGCAAATTGACTGGTTAGCGTATACTCCTGTAAGATAGCCCCAAATCACAAAACAAACAAATCATAAACAAAATATAGGAGAAATATTATGTATACAAAACAATCTGCCGCCACAGCAGCCGAAATAGCTGCCAAGTACTTAAAAAATTACTTTAAAATAGAGGAGGTTTCAACAGCTATAGTCCTTGGGACAGGATTAAATAATACTATTGTTTTTGATACCCCACCGAAAAAAGAACCCGTACCATTCCACTGGCTACCTCTGCCAGAGGTATCTAATCTTCCTGGCCTTGATGGCCATGCTCGAACAATCCAGCTTGGCTACGTTGACGGCGAACCAATCTTAGTCTTGAATGGCCGCTTCCACATGAATGAAACCATAATGAACCCTGAACTTATTAAAATGGTTAGGCTACAAATTGAGATGCTACCTTATATGGGGGTTAAAAAACTTATTCTGACCTGCGCCGCTGGCAGTATCGGCATTAGGGGGGGATTACATCCTGAAGTTGGCGACGTTGTCCTTATCGATGGTTTTATCACTCTGTATGCACCGAAAAGGCCGCTGTTCGGCGGAGAATTCAACTCGGCAGAAGACGCACTGTCACCTGATCTTATTAAGATCGCTCAAACAAGCTACCCAACACGACGCTGGTGGAAGAATGGCACCTATGCTATGGTTTGCGGACCGGATTTGGAAGGAAGAAAACGCGATAAAGATATTCTCCATAGAGATGGCGCTTGCTGTGTTGGTATGAGCATCTTAACCGAAGCCGCCGTTGCCGCACAGTATCCCCCTATGGAGGTCTTGGCGCTGGCGTTTATCTCAAACGATTGGTTAGAAAAGGATTCCCACCAATTGAACAAAAACCGAATGGAACAGCATAAAGAAGATAACATCAAGCTACTCACAGGTGTAGCGTCAGCTGTGGCTCATTGCGAAGAAACTGTCGGGGCCCAGTAAGCCCCAAATAACCTATCCAAACTAAAAACCTGGACTTTCAAAGCCCAGGTTTTTTACTTACCTGTGCTGCCAAAACCACCCGCCCCCCTTTCGGTAGGCGGAAGCTCCTCTACCTCCACCACTTCCACCCGTTCCACCGGCTGGATTAAAAACTGTGCCACTTTGTCTCCGGCCGATATTTTGTAATCATCGTTGCTGGTATTCAGAAAAACGAGTTTAAACTCGCCCCTAAACCCGGCATCTATAACGCCAGCCAGAGCGTGCACCCCAGCCTTGGCCGCCATGCTGGACCGATCGTGCACCAACCCAACATACCCCCCTGGTACAGCCAGCGAGAGCCCAGTCGTTATCATTACGCGTTCGTGAGCAGGAATAACCACATCCTCCACCGCAAACAGGTTTAGCCCCGCATCACCCGGAAAAAAGTAAACCGGCAGCTTGGCGCGGGGATCCAGTTTTTTTACTTCGAGCTTCACAGCAGGTACGGTTTAACTAGCTCTTCCTCAAGCCTATGATAAAGCTCGGATAAACTGCCCTCGTTCACCACTTTAACCTTAGCCTTGTGGCCTAACTTACTAATAAATACCTCGGTTACCAACTTTTCCTCCCGCTTAAAGTCCTGCAGGCTCAGGCGGTGCTCTCCGGCCTTTTCTCGGCGCTGGCGCGCTCGCTGGTAACGTACGTTAAGCGGAGCAGTAAGATACACCAAGAGGAAGCCTGGTAATACTTTTAGCGCATCATATTCGGCCGGGTGCCTAAGACCGTCCAGCACTACGCGCTTATAGCCGTGCTTAAGAATGTCCTGTTTAATAACCTCGGCCAGTACACCACCGCCAAAACGCTCACGCAAAGCGCCCACCAGGTGCATTTGATTCATCCGACTCACAGGTAGATGAAGCCGTTGCAGAATGTCTGTGAGAATGCGGGAAAAGTGATAGCCGTGGAAACCATACTTTTTCACCAGGTACTGCGCGGCCTGCTCTTTGCCGGAAAGCTTTTCCCCTACAAAAACAACCACGACCGGACTGGTTATTCCTCGAGAACGACGTAGCGGCTTGGAGCGCGTCATGGCTTTTTACTCCTTTTCAAAATTCTCGTGCATCTTAGAGGCTTGCGGTTCGGTGGCGCCGTAGTATTTGTGGGACTTATCGTAGGGGTGCTCAGCTGGTGAAGACAAAGGCATGAAAGCAATTTGGGCTATGGGCATCTTGTAATACAGCTTCACAGGAAGATTACCTATATTATGAAGCTCAAGCGTAGGCCTTAAGGAGTTACCTGGATCAATAAATCCTGCTGTGGCGTGAATGATAATGCCAATGCGCCCCAGGCTGGATTTGCCTTCCAGACGAGCCACCATATCCGCCGCCAGTGTAATTTTCTCCTCGGTTACCCCAAGCGCAAATTCACCGGGGTGAATAACGAATGGACGATTGGAATCTATAACCACCTCTTCCATGAGGTCGGCAATGGGCTCCTTCACGTCGATAAAGGCATGCTCGGTATTGCGAAAGATGAGGAACTTATTATCCAGGTGCAAATCAACCGAAGCCGGCTGAATGGCACCCTCATACAGAGGCTCCACGCCTATTCTCCCCTCTTTCAAGGCTGCCTTAATATCGCGGTCGGAAAGGATCATAGCTTTGGTACTTAGTACTTAGACTTTATCTCTTAGCACTATGCACTATAGCCAAAAATACTAGGCCAGGCTAATGGGCACGGCCGGACCCATAGAGGTAGCCAGCACGACGCGCTGCAGGTATGTGCCTTTGGTCGCCGCCGGGCGGATGCGTTTTAAGACCTCAGCCAAGGCCCCAATGTTCCCCACCAGCTTATCTTCCTCGAACGAGAGCTTGCCCACCATAATGTGCACATTGGCGGTGTCATCAGCTTTAAAATTCACCTTGCCCGCCTGTAGCTTGCCCACCGCATCAGCCACGTTCGGCGTAATAGTTTCGGTCTTGGGGTTGGGCATGAGGCCCTTCTGTCCCAAAATCTTGGCAATGGGTGCCAGTTGCTTCATCATATCGGGCGCGGCTATGGCAATATCAAAATCGCACTTGCCCGTGGCTTGTATCTCTTTCACCAATTCCTCCCCACCAACCACTGCGGCACCAGCTGCCTTGGCCTCTTTCGCCTTATCCTCGCCACAAAACACGGCGATGCGAATCTTCTTGCCCGTACCGTGCGGCAAGCTGACGCTGCCCCGCACCTGTTGATTGGCCTGCTTTACATCCACACCCAATTTAGCGTGCACCTCCACCGCCGCATCAAACTTGGTGGCGGGCATCTGCTTAATAATCTTTACCGCCTCCGCAATTGTGTACGTTTTGCCAGGCTCCAACAGTTTGGCAGCAGCCTGATAACGCTTACTCCGTCTTGGCATACAGAATTCCTTTCAGGTGGTGCAAGCCCCTTCGTTGCACGAAAGGTCCCACCAGAATAATAAGTTAAAAAATCCTTACCTCGCTAAGGCTTTTAGCCCTTACTCAAACGTGTTGTAAACTTGAGTTGTACTAATCAGTTCGTCAGGTCCTTTGTGGCGCCCCTTGGGCTCGGCGGCCACTGGCATCGCCTCGCCCGTATCGTGGCGACGTAAGCCAAACAGTTGGCTCACTTAAGGCCTTTAGCCTTCTACCACGATACCCATGTTACGGGCCGTGCCTTCGATGATCTTCATAGCCGCCTTAATATCGTTGGCATTGAGGTCGGGCATTTTAATTTTAGCTATTTCCTCTATCTGCTTTTTTGTAACCTTACCCACCTTTTCCTGCAAGGGCTTGCCAGAGCCCTTCTCTATCTTGGCTGCCTTTTTCAAAAGCTCGGCCGCCGGAGGTGTTTTCAGGATGAATGTATAGGTACGATCCTCGTACACCGTGAGCTCAACCGGAGTTACCTCGCCCATGCGGTCCTTGCTCGCGTCGTTGAATTTCTTTACGAACTCGGCAATGTTGAGCCCATGAGGCCCAAGCGCAGTACCAACCGGCGGCGCCGGCGTGGCTTTACCACCCGGAATCTGGAGCTTAATGACTGTTTTTATCTTCTTGGCCATATGAATTTAGTTCCTAGTTCTTAGCCAATAGCCACTCGTGGCCAGGGACCATTGGCGAATTGCTAATTAGAGCTTCTGGATTTGCAAACTATCGAGCTCAACAGGCGTTTCGCGGCCGAACATGGAAACCAGTGCCTTAATCTTGCCCCGGGCCTCGTCCACCTCGGCCACCTTGCCTTCAAAGTCCTTGAACGGGCCGTCGATAATCTTAACTGGCGTGCCGGGCGTAACGTCGATTTGGTACTTGGGCTCCTGAATGCCCATGCGCTTCTGCAGCTCCTTAATTTCACCTTCGGCGATCGGCGTAGGCGTAGTGCCGGTGCCAATGAACCCGGTAACGTTGGGGGTGTTACGAACCACGTACCAACTGTCGTCGGTTACCAGCATTTCCACCAGCACGTAACCGGGAAATATCTTTTCCTCTATTACCTTGCGCTTCCCATTCTTGATGCGGATCTTCTTTTCAGTGGGAATGAGTACGTTAAAAATTTTGTCTGCCATATCCATGCTCTCTATACGCTGCCTGAGGTTACGAGACACGTTCTCCTCGTAGCCTGAATAGGTATGAATGGCGTACCACCGCCTGCTCTGCTGAGTAATCTGTCGTGACATACGCGCTTACCGACTAAGCAAAAGCTGCTCCAGTCCCATGTTTAGAAGATAGTCTACGGCGCCCAAAAAAATGGCTAGAGCCAATGACAACCCAACCACCACCAGCGTGTGCTGGAGGATTTCGCGCTTGGTAGGCCACACCACTTTCTTAAGCTCTTCAAAAGCCCCTTTGAAGTAGGTAACTAACGGATTTGCCATAAGGGTAGTGATTAGTTCCTAGCCACTCGCCACTAGTGTTTCATAGCTAAGCAATGATTAAAAACCCTTGCTATTGGCTAACTACTAGTTGCTTAAAATGGCCTCTTTTAAAAGGCCCTCGGGGGCCTTTTCTGACTGACAACGCTATACTACCACGCCCCGCCAGCCCTGGCAAGGGTTAATAAATAATCAATAAATCGGCCTCGTCTAATTTCATAGACGAGGCCTTTGAATTATCTGGTTCCTTCGGTTAATAACCGAAGGAGGAAGCGTGAGCCATTAATGATTTCAAACAGCCAGACTTCCATCCAACTAAATGGGTTCCAGAAGTGTTTATACCAATGACGCCATATATAATCAGCATGCATTCTTGAATGAGCCCAGGCAATATGTTTTTTTAACCACAAGCTTACACCTGACGGAATCCTTACGTCTGGCATGTCCGCGTGTAACTTACGGTATAACGCAGCTAGCTCACCGATCGTGACATCTCGCCAATCAGCAAAATCTTTCCTGGTATTAACCATTAATTCATGGAGAGCTTGCTCCGCCTTGCTTTCTGGTCTGCTGCGGAGCCACACCTCTTCCAACTGGAAGAATAGCTTCACAAGCCCACTCAGACGCTGCCCAGCAGCCACTGCCCTCCCCCACCAGAAAGGTATGAACGCTTCTCTGGGGAAGCCTGGGCGGCGCCCCTTGCGCTGCCGCACGGTCCAGAAACCGCAGTTCATAGGATGAAGTCGCTCAATTCGCGAGGCGTACAAATACCAGGCGTAAAAAAACAACTGTCCCCAATAGTGTTTATTATTTTCGCGCCAACCCTTGAGCACACTGGCCATATGTTCGGTGGTATAGAACCACTCCCAAACATCCTGGTGAGTTTGTGCTAATTCTTCTACCGACATGCTTTTGGGCAGAACTGCGACATGATTGGAATCGTAAGTATTGAAATCAGGGTGCATCCATTTGCCTTCCCGGTACCAAGTTTGGTGATCCTCGGACCCCGGTAAAGGTGTAATAATGTAAAAGGAAGCTGAATTAAAACCAATCCCCTTTAACTTCTCAATGTCCTCACGGATACTATCCCTGGTATCAAACTCAAAACCAATAATGTAGCCCGCATGGCAGGTTATACCCAACGAATTACAGTGCTGGACCAAATCAGCGTAATCACCTACCCGATTCTGGTATTTACTTTCGGCTCTCAGGTTAAGCGGATTCATGGTCTCAAGGCCCAAAAAGACTTGGTTACATCCGGCTCTGGCCGCTAGCTCAAAAAAATTACCCGGCTTAATCCTTCTGGCTGCCAAGTCCGCCTGCATCATAAAAGTAAAGGGAATACCCTCTTCCTCGCGTAGTTCAGCCAGCTCTCCAAAAAGCTCACGGCAGCGTGGATTGCGCGCCATATTATCATCCGTAAAGAAACAATGACTAATCCCTGTAGAATGATAGTTCTGACGAACAAACTCCTTTATCTGTGCTGGTTCCCTATATCGCATGATTTTGCCCTGCACGTTTATAATGGTACAGAACTTACATGTGTACACACAGCCGCGCCCGCTATCAATGGTGCTGAAAGGCGAAGCAAAATGCTTTAAATCTTCCCGAGTTAGTAAAGGCACTGGCAAATCGGTGAGATCCGGCGTCGGGTTCAAATAATTATAGAGTTTTCGGGCTCTACCGAGCACAACCTCTTCTATAATCGTGGGTAGCCTATCACCCTCAACCTCACCAGCAACGAGAATTACACCCTTATCCATGGCCGCCGTAAGATCTTTGGTTTGGCCAATCATGCTCAGCATCCCACTCACGTGGAAACCACCAATAAGAACCGGGATGCCATGTGGTAGAAACCAATTTGCGATATCCAAGGCCCTTGGGTACTGGCAGGTCTGCACACCAACCATTAGAACTATAACCTTTACGCCCTTTACCCGAGACCGTTTTAATATCCTCTTCAGGGGTACAAGCTGAACAGCTTCGTCAATAAGATTTACTTTAATACTTAAATCCTTAAAAAAAGGATACCTAGGCAAATCACGCACCAAAGTGGCCATTTGAGTCAACGTATTACTGCGGATAACTCCCTTGCGCGTACGTATTGGATACCCATCATCTGTGTAGTTGGTGGCACGAATGAGTGTAATGTCAAGTTCCTCCACCTCACCTGGTGGTTTATTGAATGTAGTCTTCATAGACCCACTCCTTTCTATATGTTTTTGTTAAAGAATTGTTTGATTTCTACTATTTATTATCACTATACCACACCGGGGGGCGTAGCACAGAACGGATAGCTCTTCTATCTAAAGTAGCAAAGAACCACTGCCTCGCTTATCCGGGAGGCAGTGGTTCTTGTGCGAAGGGTATCCTAAATGTCCAAATTCTTAACTGATTTCGCGTGGGTGTGAATAAAGCGTTTTCTGGGAGCCACTTCGGCACCCATAAGAATATCAAAAACCTCGTCAGCCTTGGTGGCGTCCTCCAGCGTAACCTGCTTCATCATCCGCACCGCCGGGTCCATGGTGGTCTCCCACAACTGCTGCGGATTCATTTCACCCAAACCCTTGTAACGCTGAATGGAGAGCCCGCTCGTAGTAGCCTGTTCTCCCCCGCTCTCTGCTTCCTCGGCCGGAGCCGGCTCCTCTTTAGCTACCTTGGCCTTTTTGCCTTTCTTGGCTTCCTCGCGAATGGCTTTAGCTTTTGTGAACTCCTGGCGCACCTTTTCCAGCTCGTCGTCGCTGTAAGTATAGCGAACATCCTTGCCGCGACTAACGCGGTACAAAGGTGGCTGTGCGATATACAAATGGCCCTGCTCGATAATCGGTTTAAAGTGGCGGTAGAAGAGCGTTAAAAGGAGCGTGCGAATGTGCGCGCCGTCCACGTCCGCGTCGGTCATTATTACAATTCGGTCGTAGCGCAAATCCTCCAAACGGAACTGCTCACCGATATTGGTGCCGAGCGCGATTATTAACGATTTCACCTCGTTGTTGGCAAGCATTTTATCCAACCGTGCTCGCTCCACGTTCAAAATCTTACCTCGCAAGGGCAAAATGGCCTGAAACCTCCTATCCCTCCCCTGCTTGGCGCTGCCGCCAGCGCTATCGCCCTCCACAATAAAGAGCTCGCTCTCCTTAGGATCCTTAGTGGAGCAGTCGGCCAATTTACCCGGCAAGGCAAAGCCTTCTAGGGCGCCCTTACGCAGTACCGTATCGCGCGCGGCACGAGCGGCCATACGGGCACGCGAAGCTAGTAAACACTTACCGATAATACCTTCGGCATCGCGTGGATTTTCCTCCAGGAATGTAGCGAGCGCATCAGCCACTACACTATCCACTATAGGTTTCACCTCAGCGTTGCCGAGCTTAGCTTTGGTTTGGCCCTCAAACTGCGGGTCCTTAAGCTTAACCGATACCACCGCGGTTAAACCCTCGCGCGTATCTTCGCCAGTAATGTTGTCGTCCTTCTCTTTTAGGTAGCCTTTGGCGCGGGCGTAATTGTTGAGCGTGCGCGTGAGCGCGGTCTTGAACCCTATTAGGTGCATACCGCCTTCCACTGTGTAAATGTTGTTGGCAAAGGTAAAGGTAGTTTCCTTAAACTCCTCGATGTACTGTAGTGCCACTTCCACCTGCACGCCCTGCACATCTTTATGCACATAGAACACGCGCTCGTGCTTGGCCTCCGAAAGGTGGTTAAGGTGCCGAACGTAGCTAGCCACGCCGCCCTCAAAGTGGAACGTGTACTGCTGCGGTTTGCTTTTTGTGCGCTCATCATGCACTACCATGCGTACACCCTTAGTAAGGTAAGCCTGCTGCCTAAGGTGGTCCAAAATGTACTGCCAATCGTAATCGAGCACAGTGAATATCTCTGTGTCCGGTTCGAAAGTAATGATGGTGCCGGTACCACGCGCCGAACCAACCGACTTCACCTTGCCGAGCGGCTTGCCGCGCTTGTACTCCTGTACCCACAGCTTGCCCTCGCGCTTCACCTCGGCCTTCATCCATATTGAAAGGGCGTTCACCACGCTCACACCCACGCCGTGCAAGCCACCCGATACCTTGTAACCTTCTCCGCCGAATTTGCCGCCCGCGTGCAGTTTAGTAAGAACGGTTTCCAAAGCCGAGACCTTGGTTTGCTTGTGAATATCAACCGGAATACCACGGCCATCGTCCGAAACAGTAACGCGCGAGCCTGGCAACAAGGTTATGGTAACGGTCTTAGCAAACCCGGCCATGGCCTCGTCTATGGAATTATCCACCACTTCCCAGATAAGGTGGTGCAAACCTTCCTTGGCGGTGTTGCCAATGTACATACCTGGCCGCTTGCGCACCGGCTCCAGGCCTTCCAGTACGGTTATCTGTTCGGCATTGTACCCTCCTTTGGGCTTCCTTTCTTTCTGCTTTGGCATAGGCTAGCGGATAGTAGCGTTAAATTTATCTTGTAAAAGCTTGGTAATCTTCGCCATAACCTCATCAACTTCCTCAGACTTCAAGGTGCGATCCGGTGCACGAAACGTAAGACGATAAGCAATGCTCCTTTTAGCCTCATACACGTCAAATACCTCCACCGACTCAATGAGTTTCGATACTTTTACTGCGGCTTCTATGTTTTCCCAAGAAGTCCCCTCTGGCACCACAACAGATACGTCACGTGTTACGCTCGGATATTTGGGTATAGGAATAAGTGTGCGTGCTTCGCCCGACTTGATACCAGTTAGATCAACTTCAACTAGGACGGCACCGCCTCCAAACTTATGGTACGACGGGTTATCTGGCAATTTAATGCTCAAAGACTTTTCCAACAATTTGAGTGCTCCTCTAATGACGGACAGGCTGCCACGCCTTTGGTCAAAGGCTGCTAACGCAAGGTGCCATGGCTGGGCTGGTAGCCTGTCCTGGCCTGTAACTTGACTTGGCCAATCTCCCACCTGTGAGCTGAATACGCGTCCAAGCTCAAAAAACTTAAGTGACATGCCTTCGTCAGCGCGGCGGGCGGTTTTAAATTGCTCGTGCAGGGTGTCATAAACGCTGGTTCGCAACCACCGCCTAGTCTGGTCAATAGGATTCACCAGTTCGAGAGACTGCTCAGGTTTCTGTCCCGAACGTGAAAACGAGTACGACAGCGTTTCAGTCCAGCCCGCACCCACTAACAAATCACGAATCTTCCAGCGCAGAGCTTGGGCCTCGTCCACTGGTGGCGGCGTGATGTCGAATTTTGGCATAGCCAGTGGAATCTTGTCGTAGCCGTAAATGCGCGCCACCTCCTCTATCAGGTCCTCTGGTATCGTGATGTCCCGCGTGGCGCGCCAACTTGGAACCTTAACCTCCAAGTCGTCGCCCTTACCCGTAATCTTGAACCCCAAACGCTCCAAAATTCCCACAACTTCTGCGCGTGGAATTTCGCAGCCCAGACGCTTCCAGAACCAGGGCAGGTTTAAGTTTAATTTCACAAGCTCAAGCGGCCTGGGATATGTGTCTGCCACATTGCTCACCACATGGGCACCAGGACAAACCTCTGCCAGTAGTTGAACGGCGCGCCTAAGCGCTAGTTCGGCCAGAGCCGGGTCCAAACCTTTCTCAAACCTCATAGAGGCATCCGTACGCAAACCCAGTTTGCCAGCTGTTAAGCGAACACTCACCGGGTCGAACGTAGCTGATTCCAACACAATGGTGGTAGTAGTACTCCCCACCTCACTCGCCTGCCCACCCATAACACCAGCTACGGCCTGGACGTGTTTGGCATCGGCGATCACCAGACTGTCTGCCTCTAGTTTGCGCTCTGAGCCATCAAGCGTAACAAGCTTTTCCCCTCGCTTGGCCAAACGGACCACAATTTCTGGCCCAGCCAGTCTGGCAAGGTCGAACGCGTGCAAAGGCTGTCCTAGCTCGTGCATAACATAGTTCGTAACATCAACCACATTGTTGATCGACCTCACACCTAAACTTACAAGCTGCTGCTTAAGCCAGGCTGGGCTCTCGGCTACCTTGAGGCCAGCCACTACTACACCAAGGTAGCGCTGGCAGTGCTCCGGCGCCTCAATAGTCACCTTAAGCCGAGCCTCGGCTCCGCCAGCGAGCGTAGGCGGCTCAGGAAGCGTAAACGGTACCTGCCAAATAGCTGCCAACTCCCGCGCCAATCCCAAGTGCCCCCACAGATCAGGCCGGTGGGTAACCGATTTATTATCAACCTCAAGTATAATGTCGTGTAAGCCAAGCGCCTCAGCTAGGGGCGTACCTGGTTTGGCAGTAAGGTACGAGAGGTCCATAATGCCGTGCTCCACTGCAGCGGAGTCCATAAGGGCCAATTCCTCGGCTGCACAGATCATCCCGGCTGATTCCACCCCCCTAATGCTCACCTGCTCCAAAGTCACCCAGTCACCCTGTCCGTGCCAGCGCACCTTAGTACCGATGTTGGCAAAAGCGACCTTCATACCTTCCTGCAAATTAACACCACCGCACACCACCTCAAGTTTGTGCTTGCCAGTGCCCACCTGGGCCAGCCTGAGCTTGTCTGCGTTCGGGTGGGGCCGTACAGCCGTAACCAAACCGACCACCACACCTGCCAGGCGCCCAGCCTGATCGTGGTAGCTCTCCACCTCCACTGTGCGCATGGTGAGTGTTTCCGCCAAGCTACGCCCCGTGTTGCCCGCAGGCGGAGTAACGAAAGTCTTGAGTATGTTATAGGAAATCTTCATGCACTAAAACTGTTCCAAGAACCTCAAATCGCCAGAGAGTAACAAACGAATGTCATCTATCTTATAGCGCATCATGGCAAGACGCGACAGCCCTAAACCGAAGGCGAAACCGCTATACTCCTTCGGGTTCACGCCCCCGTACTCCAGCACCTTGGGATGAACCAAACCGCAGGGCAAGAGCTCCACCCAGCCGCTGTGTTTACATACGCTGCAGCCCGTGCCGCCGCACACCAGACACTTGATATCCAGCTCGAAACCTGGTTCCACAAAAGGAAAATAGCCAGGCCGTAAGCGCACCTCCACCTCGCGCTTGAATATACCAGTGAGGAGCGCTTTCATAGTGGCGATAAGGTGGGAAACGGAAATATCCTTATCCACCACCAAACCCTCCATTTGCCAAAACGTGGTTTCATGTGAGGCGTCGGTGGCTTCATAGCGGAACACCCTGCCAGGCACGATCGCGCGAATAGGCGCACCGTAATCCTGCAAGGCCCGCACCTGTACGGGTGAAGTATGTGTGCGCAAGAGCCAGCGATTCTTGGGTTCGCCACCCTTCACATAGAAAGTGTCCTGCGTATCCCGCGCCGGGTGCCAGGCGGGAATGTTCAGAGCCTCAAAGTTGTAGAACTCACTCTCGAGCTCCGGCCCGTCCAGCACCATGAACCCCATAGAACGAAAAAGCTCTTCTAATTCCCGCTGCACTGCCAGCACCGGGTGCAGGTGGCCACGGAGCGGCGGAATACCAGGCAACGTCACATCTATCGGCGCGGGAGTTCCGTTGCCGAATTTTTGCTTTATGGTCGCGAAGGCTTCCTCCACCTCGCGCTTTACCTGGTTGGCGAGTTCACCCAAACGGGGACGCTCCTCCGCCACCACATCCTGCAGCGCTTTTAAGCCGCGTGCCAGTTCGCCCTTGCGCCCCAAGTACTTCACCTCCAGTTCAGCCAGGCCACTACTATCCTTAAGACCCTTTAGCTCATGAAGTGCTCGCTGCCGCAACTGCTCGAGCTCCTCTTTCAACGACATACTCACAAGACAAGTTACATCGCCGACGGAGCACTCCGCCGCACCGACAACCAAAAGAATTCCAAGAGCGTAAGGCCGACCACCAAGAGCCCGAGGTTCCACCAGGTTAAAAGTTCGTGTGCTTCCAGCCAAAGCGCCACTACCACCATAAAAGCGAGTAGCACTCCTTGGCGGAAAGAAATGGAAACATGACGAAAAAGTACCTCATCGCGGTGCCTTAAGTACCGCCAGGCAAAACCTATGAGCGTCAACGTGCCAGTGAGGCTTAAAAATACCGAGAGATAAAAGAACAAGAACCCGATATTGCCAGCTGTTTCCGGGTTCAAGTACGAAAGCACGAGCCCGAACGCCCCCCAGGAAATCCCCGTGCCGAGAGCCAGCCAAGAAAGGTACTGCCGAAGTGTCATAATTTGGCTAAGACAAAAGAAAAACTAAGGTCACCCTTACCATTAAATTGTAGCAAATTTACCCTATTTAGGCAAGTAAGATAAACTCCGGAAATACCTTAAATAATTGGCTAACCTTAGGCAAAAACTTTTAATCGGTAAACCACACCATCAAGCTTGGTTGCAAGTGCTTGAGAAAACTCACTTTCCCGTATCCGCAGTTCAGCCGCCAAGGCTCCTGAACCAGCACTTATCTCAATGGTGTCACCCCTCAGCGCCACCTGGCGCAAACCCGCAGCGGCGGATGCCCCGAACCGTTCCGCCACCAGAGCACGGAAAGCAGTGGTAGCTTGTTCCGCGGCCACCGCCTGCCCTATCCCTTGTTGCCGGAGGCGGCGCTGGAGAATTGATTTAAGCTCAAAGAACATAAGCCCTAGGTGAGTCCCAACTTGCGGTAGCGGCAATCGTGCCGCACGCTTTCATCCACGGCTGCGAATGAATCTGTTTCTATGGTCTGAATAATGTCCTTAATGAACGCTGCGTACTCGCCCTTGAGGGTACGCACCTGCTCGGGGCTGGCCACGAATTCCGGAGAAAAGCTGTTAGGCTGCAGGTACCAGTACTTGGCACTTACCACCTGCTCCCTAAAAAATTCTTCGGCTGCTATTTGATAAATAGTGAGCTGATCGCGATCCACTTTTTCCAATCCCTTAGCCGGCTCTGCCCCGGTTTTGTAATCAATAATAGCCACGGCTTCCGCCGCTTCATCCATACGGTCCACCTTACCTACGAACTTGTACGGGCCCAGGCCAATCTTAAAGAACTGTTCCAGATACTTTACCTTGGGTGGGGTAGCTACCACCACGTCGTAAAAATTCTTGAGCTGGGCCGGCCCCCGTTTATCGCGGTACTCCTGTTTTGTTCCCTGGTCAGGGTACCACTCATCCACCCAAGCCGAAGCATAAATTTTCTTAAGCTCCTCGAACGAAGGTAGCTGAGCCGAACCACGCTTACCACCAAATAGGTCGGCCTGGACCGACCGCGCACGCTGCTGCCAGAGCTTAAGGAAGAGTTCCAGGGTTTTGTGTATGGTGCTACCAAAACTCAAGGGGTGCGCGCCGGGCTCAGGCAATCTGAGTAGGTAACGGTATTTGAATTCCAGCGGGCACTTTTTAAACGCCGATATGGAACTGAACGAAAAACTCTCCGGCACCGCGAACCTAGCTGCGGCACTCTCCTGCACCACCTGGGGAGCGGTTAAACGCGGCGGCGGCGCTTTGACCTCTTCCCCGCTCACCAACCCGAGTTCAACCAGAAAACGGGAGGGGCGACGCATGGTCTTTCCAAAGTAATCATGCGCGCGGGTGAGGAATAGGCCGTCCCGGGCGCGCGTAAGCCCCACGTAAAAGAGCCGCCTCTCTTCCTGCAGATGGACATCACCTTCCGGCAACGTTTCCTTAATAAGTTCACTAGGCAGCTCTATTGCCTCGCGCCGCTCCACCGAGGGAAACCGGCGATCCACGAGCTGAACAATGAACACATAGCGCCACTCCAAACCTTTAGCCGAGTGCACCGTAATCACCTTCACAGTCTCCGGCCCTTCCTCGGTGTCGGGAGGTAGTTCCCCTTCTTCACCCGATTCCATCTCCAGTTCCAAGTACCGCATGAAGCTAACCAAGGTACGGTCGCTGGTGTCGGCTTCGTAGCGCTGGAGCCGCTGATAAAATGCCGTTAAGAGCTGGGCCTCGCGCGCCGCCGCCGGGTGCTGCAGCCGTTCGTTCACGCCGAGATCGTTCACTGCCGTAACGTACACCTCGGCCGCACTACGCCCCCGCGCCAACACCGTGTGCCTCTCAATAAGGCTAAGGAGCTCTTTGACTGCCACTACCCCAGGCTCACTAAGCCCAATAGCGGCCGATACCTTAAGTGCCTCAAAGAGCGAAGTGGTGTACTTACGCGCGTGGTAGGAAAGCTTAGAAAGGTCTTCGTACGACAGCGCAAAAGGCTGACCCGCCAAGACGCGGTAGAGGGCTTCTGATTCATGGTAGTTGTCCAAGAGCTTAAGGTAGCTCACCAGGAAAACAATAATATCTTCAGCATACAGGCCGCGGTTGGCCACGTAGGTATGCGGCAGTTTGGCCCGCCGCAGAGCCTGCAGGAAGAACTGGGCCTGGGCATTGGCCCGCACCAAGATCGCGAAGTCACTCCAGTTGGCCTTGCTCTTTTTCTGCAGCTCAAGGATTTTTGTCACCACACCCTCGGCCTCGTCCTGGCCTGTGCCGAATAAGAGGTGCTCCACCTCGCCCGTACCTGTTCTGTCCGCCACCAGTTTTTTCGACAGGCTCTTGCCTTTACGAGCCAACCTTACCTCCAGCCGGTACGGATTGTTGAGCTGAATGAATTCATACGCCGTATCCAGGATATTCTGGTAGCTGCGGTAGTTCACGGTTAAGAATACCTCTCGGCTTTGCGGGTAATCTTGCTTGAACTCCAGAATGTTAGAAATGGAAGCGCCGCGGAATTTGTAAATGGATTGGTCGTCATCCCCCACCACGGTGATGTTGTTGGCGGGAGCAGCCAAAAGCTTCAGCAGTTCGTACTGGGCGTAGTTAGTATCCTGAAACTCATCCACCAGAATGTACTTGAACTGCTTACGATAATGTTCCAGCACCCGAGGACGCAGGCGGAAGAGCTTAAGAGTGTAGTTAATAAGGTCGCCAAAGTCCAACACGCCCTGTTTGTGCAGCAGGTCTTGATAGGTTTTGTAGGCTTCGGCTACCTCCAGTAAGCGCGCCACTTCTGTTTCCTTAGACAACTCGTCGATACTTTGAGTGGGTTGTCCTTTCTTTGCTTTCGGCTTTTTAGTTTTTGCTTTTGACTTTTTCAAGTACTCAGTGGCGCCGCTGTCCAGCTGCTTATCTTGTGCTAGTTTAAGGTAATCATCCGGATATACTTCCTCGTCCTTGGCGCGCGAGAAATGCTGCAGAAGGGCGTGAATGAACCGGGTGGGGTTCCCGAGGGGACGGTAGTAATCCAAATGGAAACGGCTGAGGTTGTTCCGCACCAACATCCACTGCTCAGCCTGGGTGAGGAGCCTAAAGTTGTTGGGCACGCCAATCTCTAACCCCCAATCTTGCAATACGCGCTCACCAAAAGCATGGAACGTGGATACCCACACGTTCACATAACCCATAGGCAGTACCCTATCCACCCGCTCTTCCATTTCTTGAGACGCCTTATCGGTAAAGGTGAGAGCTAGAATCTCTTCTGGCTTGGCCAGCCCCTGTTCGATAAGCCAGGCGATGCGCCGGGTGATGACCGTGGTTTTGCCCGTACCGGCGCCAGCCACAATCAAGAGCGGCCCCTCCCCATGGGTAACGGCCGCTTGCTGCTCACTATTCAATTCCTTTAAAATCTGGGCCTTTGCTTCGGGCGACATATTAGTAGTGTACCACGCTGGGTTTGGGCATAACAAAAAGGGGCCTACCATACTTAGGTAGACCCACACCTGTTTCACCGCGTTACCCTAGTGGTGCAGTAAATCCAGCAGCTATCACGCGGCCCTTATTCGTTTTAGCAATGGCTGACAGTTCTTCTACCAGCGCCTCTTTTGACAATCCATCCCCCTTAGCATCACCAATAGCCACCAAATAGAATGGGGCTTCAGCTGTTATCTTTTCTCCAAAACCATGCTCACCTAAAGCAATGGCAGTGGCGATCTCCGCTTCTTTCTGGGCATAGTCACCACTCAAGTAACGGCGGCTTATTACAAAACCTGCTGGCAAACCCGCAATACGAGAAGGATCGAACGTGCCTGTACTATCGTAGTAGGCCAGGCGGGCAATATGAAACTCCGCTGGTCGCACCATATCTTCATAACCTATATGCCCCTGATACGGCACACCTACTTTCTGAGCCAACTCCTTGGCCCAATCAATGCCAAGATCGTCCGCGTTCACCTCCAATCCAGCTTGCTTGGCGTAGAGCGCAGCGGCACCGCAACCAGCGTGGCTGTAAATACCCTCTACTCCGGCCTCCTGCACCAGTTCAACGGCAGCTTCCTTGTTCAAGATGCCGGAACCAGCCATGTGTACTCCCCCTTCCGTCCCCTCGTCTATGCACCGCAAACAACGGTCCCGGAGCTCAAAGGCCTTTGCTAAATTTTCAACAGACATAAAGTACTTCTCCGCCCCCACCTCACCCAAACGAACGAGCGATTCCTGCTGTTCCTGCCAAAATCGGTCCAACAAGTCTTTGTTTATGTGCTCCATGTGTTGTTCTCCCTTCATAATTCTAGGTTTGTTTTAGTTCATTTTAATTTCAACGTAAAGCATACATAAAAACTAACCAACATTCTGTGTTCCAAAACCCTTGCGTTCGCGGTGTTTGCGCACCACCCGCAACCGCGCCAGCTCCTTCTCCAGCTTGGCCGCCAGAGCAGCGTAATCAGTGCCTTCGGCTGCGCGCTCCTTGCTCATAAGCTCGTGCGCGCGTTGGCGCGCCTCTTCCGCACGCCTTTCGTCCAGCTCTTCCGCGTGTTCGGCCGTATCAGCGAGCACAGTTACTTTGCCCGGTCGAACCTCTATAAAACCCCCCGAAACAGCCATAGTAACCTCTTGCCCGCCAACCCGCACTCGCACCTCACCTGGCCTTAGGCTTGCTACCAAAGGCAGGTGGTCAGGCAGAATGGTTACCTCGCCGAGCTCGGTCGGCAAAGTGATTGCCTCGGCTACCTCGGCAGTGAACACTACGCGCTCGGGTGTGGCAATTTGGAAGTAAAGAGTCTTGGTCATGGCAAGCGCTAACCGGTTACCTGCTCAATGGTTCCCTTCATGTAAAAGGCCTGCTCGGGTTTGCTGTCGTGTTTACCTTCCAAAATCTCCTTGAACCCCCGCACGGTTTCCTTAAGTGGCACATACGCCCCTGGCGTGCCGGTAAAGGCTTCAGCCACAAAGAAGGGCTGTGAGAGGAACCGTTGTATCTTGCGAGCGCGCGCTACAGTAAGCTTATCCTCTTCCGAGAGCTCGTCCATACCAAGAATGGCAATAATGTCCTGCAAATCCTTGTAGCGCTGCAGCACGCGCTGCACTTCGCGTGCCACCTGGTAGTGCTCCTCGCCCAATATTTCCGGATCCAAAATAGTGGAGGTAGAATCCAACGGATCCACGGCCGGATAAATACCGAGCTCGGTGAGGGCGCGGTTCAGCACCACCGTGGAATCAAGGTGGGCAAAAGCCGTAGCCGGCGCCGGGTCCGTCAGGTCGTCAGCTGGTACATACACGGCCTGCACCGAGGTAATAGAGCCGTCTTTGGTTGAGGTAATACGTTCCTGTAGTTCACCCATATCCGTGGCCAAGGTTGGCTGGTACCCCACGGCCGAAGGAATGCGCCCTAAGAGCGCCGAAACCTCACTGCCCGCTTGGGTAAAGCGAAAGATATTGTCTATAAAGAGCAATACGTCTTGCTTGGCAGAATCACGAAAATACTCGGCCATGGTAAGGCCGGTGAGCCCCACCCGGGCGCGCACACCGGGCGGTTCGTTCATTTGCCCGAAGACGAGCGCGGTCTTAGCTAACACGCCCGATGATTTCATTTCATGGTACAGGTCGTTACCTTCGCGTGAACGCTCCCCTACGCCGGCAAAAACCGAGAACCCACCGTGCTCAGAGGCGATGTTGCGAATGAGCTCCTGAATGATAACAGTCTTCCCTACCCCGGCACCGCCGAACAAACCAACCTTGCCGCCTTTCACGAACGGACAAATAAGGTCGATAACCTTAATACCAGTCTCGAATACCTCGGTGGTGGTGGATTGGTTGGTGAACAAGGGAGACGGGCGGTGGATAGGCAAGCGCTCCTTGGTTTTAATAGGCGCCTGTTCGTCCAAGGGGTTCCCCAGCACGTCCACCATGCGCCCGAGGGTCTCTTTCCCAACCGGCACGGAAATCGGCTCACCTGTGTCGGTAACTTCCACGCCGCGCGCCAAACCGTCGGTCGTGCCCATAGCCACCGTGCGCACACTGCCACCGCCCAGGTGCTGCTGCACCTCCAAAATTAGCTTCTCGCCGCTTGCCAGCTTAACCTCGAGCGCTTCGTAAATAGGAGGAAGGTCTTTGGCAAAGGCGACATCAACCACCGGGCCAATAATTTGAGTGACAGTACCGGTATTCATAGGATTAAAAGGATTACCGTTAGTAGTGAAGTAAATTAGACTTCTAGAGCCACGCGACCACTGGTGATATCCGCCAGCTCGGTGGTAATAGCCGATTGGCGCGCTTGGTTAAAGGCCAAGGTAAGACCATCAATCATATCCTTGGCCGCATCCGAAGCGTTGCGCATGGCCATCATGCGAGCCGAATGTTCGGCGGCGTCCGATTCCAAAAGCGCCTGATAGATCTGCACTTCTAGTAAGCGCGGCAAAAGATACTCCAGCACCCGGTCGGGAGAAGGTTCAAACAGGTACTCGTAATTAAAACTCGCCGACGCTTGTTCTGGTTCGCTTACAGGTTGCCAACCTGCGGCCGGCGCCTGGGGAACCCTGGCGGCACCAAGGTAGAGATCTTGCTCTTCCTCAATCGGCAAAAGCTGCTTGATGCGCGGTTTCTGGCTGACGGGTGAAATAAAATCAGTGTAAGCCACTACCACCCTGTCGTAACGGCCCGAGAGGTAATCGGCCATAGCAAGTTTGGCAATAGGGGTTATCTCCTCCAGCCTGGTGGTAACATCGGGCTTGGTGAACTCGGCCACAATGGAGTGGCCCAAGCGGAAACTAATGTCGCGTCCGCGCCGCCCTACCGCCACTAGGTCCGCCTCCAGCTCTACCTGCTGCTGGCGATGGTGCGCTAAGTACAGGTTCACCCGATTCACCAACTGGTGATTGAACCCGCCACACAAACCGCGGTTGGAACTCACCAAAATGAGGCCTATGCGCTTCACGGGATAACGCTTCGCCAACAACGGGTGCTGGGCAGGGTCGGTGCGCCCAGCCAGCTCGGTGAGGAGCTGCCAAGCGAGAGAGGCGTAAGTGCGCGTCATGAGCACGTTTTGAACAGCGCGCCGCATCTTAGCGGCCGACACCAACTCCATGGCACGAGTAATCTGCCTCGTGTTCTGTATGGAGCGGATACGCCGCTTAATTTCCCTGGTAGCCTGAGGCATACGCGTTTTTCCTAAAGCTTCTTGAACTCTGAAATAGCCTGCTTAAGTGCCTCTTCCAGTTCGGGCGTAAGCTCTCGCTTGTCGGCCAATTGCTTCATAACCGCCTGATTCTTTAAAAACTGGTGAAAGCGCTTTTCCCAAGCCTTCACCTCGAGAACCGGTACGTCGTCCAGGTACCCGTTGGTAATGGCATAGAGAATGGCCACCTGGTGCGCCACCACCATAGGCTCGTACTGCCCCTGTTTTAATATCTCGGTGACGCGCTTACCGCGCTCAATCTGCTGCTTGGTCGCCTCATCCAGATCGCTGCCGAATTGGGCAAAGGCTGCGACGTTGCGGTACTGCGCCAGGTCCAGCCTAAGGCGGCCCGCCACCTTCTTCATCGCCTTTGCCTGGGCGGCGCTACCCACGCGCGAAACAGACAAGCCAACATTGAGCGCTGGACGAACACCTTGGTAAAAGAGATCCGATTCCAGGTAAATCTGCCCGTCCGTAATGGAAATTACGTTGGTGGGAATGTAGGCCGACACATCACCGGCCTGCGTTTCAATGATGGGCAACGCGGTTAGGCTGCCGCCGCCGTGGTCAGCGTTCAGCTTGGCGGCCCGCTCCAACAAACGGGAGTGTAGGTAAAAAATATCACCAGGGTAAGCCTCGCGCCCAGGCGGACGTCTAAGGAGGAGTGAAATTTGGCGGTAAGCCACGGCGTGCTTAGAAAGGTCGTCGTACACAATAAGCACATCCTTGCCCTTATCCATAAAGTACTCGCCCATGGCACAGCCGGCGTAGGGCGCCAGGAACGAGAGGGCGGCCGGGACCGAAGCACCAGCGACTACTACAATAGTGTACTTCATGGCCCCCTGCTCTTTAAGTTTGGCGACCAAGCGAGCCACCTTGGACTCCTTTTGGCCGATAGCCACGTAAATGCACACCACGTTCTCGCTGGCTTGATTGATAATGGTATCGATAACGAGGGCCGTCTTACCGGTCTGTCGGTCGCCAATAATGAGCTCACGCTGACCGCGGCCGATGGGAATCATGGAATCTATGGCCTTAATGCCGGTCTGCAAGGGCGTGTTCACCGATTGCCGGGTAATAACGCGGGGTGCAATGCGCTCCACCGGGTAGGTGGCCTCAGCCTTCACTGGTCCTGCGCCGTCTTGAGGTTCGCCCAACGGATTCACCACCCGACCGATCAGCCCCTTGCCTACCGGCACCGACAAGATCTGCCCAGTGGATTTAACGATGTCCCCCTGGCCGATCTCCAAGTAGTCTCCCAAGATCATGGCGCCCACCTGCGCTTCCTCCAGGTTCAACGCCACGCCCTTAATGCCGTGCGGAAACTCCAACATCTCCGCAGCTAAACAATCCTTGAGGCCGGAAATTCTGGCAATACCATCGCCCACCTCGATAACGTTACCAACCTTCTCCTCGCTTACCTGCGCCTCAAAACCCTTAAGTTCGGCCTCGAGCGTGCGCAGGAGTGCGTTAGTAGTTGCGTCTGACATACGGGATGTACGTGAATGAAAAGTATTAATGCGAAGATTCACCAGCCAGGGCGCGGTAGAGCGCTTCCAGCCTGCCTTTCACTGAAGCATCGTAGCGCCGATCGTCCCAAGTTACCACCACACCCCCTAGGAGATGTGGCTTCACCGCGCAGGCGAGCTCTACCGGCTTACCCACAGCCCGAGCCAAATCCCGCCTAAGTGAGCCCTGCTGAGCTTCGCTGAGCGCTCGTGACGTGACGACCTCAACCACTACCGTACCGGCCTGTTGACGCAAGAGCTGGTGCACCTGTTCCACAATGCGCTTCGCCCAGGTAAAGTGCCCCCGGCGCCACACCGCCTGCCACAGGTTGCGTGTCACCTGCACCCGCTCCGCGGCCGCAGCGCGGGCAATAGCCGCTAGGTAGGCACGAGCGTAATCAGTTGGTGTAATCTTCATGGTCGTGTCCTCCGGCGCCCCAACTCTTCCACCGCTTCACTAATGAGCTTTTTATCCACCTCGCCCGCGGGCAACTTACCGACGATCTTGCTTACCGCCTGGGTGAGGAAACGAGCGGCTTCCTGCCTAAGCTGACGCATAGATTCCTCCCGCTCGGTCTCAAAACGTTGCTTAACTTCGGCCACGGCCTGCTGCGCTTCCTCGCGCACCTTGGCGAGCACTTCCTGGCGCCGCACCTCGGCCTCGCGTTCCGCCTCGGCTAGGATTGTCTGCGCCAGGCGCCTAGCGTCGCGCTCTGACTCAGTGCGTTTAACCTCAAGCTGTTTAAGCTCGGTTTCAATACGCTTGGCCTCAGTAAGACTCAACTCTATACGACGCTTGCGCTCGTCTAAAAATTTCAATAGCGGCTTGTACAGGAAACGGTACAGTACGGCCAATACGATCAAAAAGTTCGCCGCCTGTGCCAAGAGAAGTTTCCAATCAATGCCGAGTTTTGTTAGTAATTCCACGTGTTAGGGATTAAGGATTCGCACTGTGCGGCCCCTTTGCGAGGAGCCGGGAACTGAGAACCCTAGACGAATTTGATGATGAGCGCCATAACCAGCGCGTAAATGGCGATGGCCTCACAAAAGGCAATAGCCAGAATCATGGCTGTTTGCACCTTGGCCGAAGCCTCGGGGTTGCGGCCGATGGATTCCATGGCCTTGGCAGCCAGGCGGCCAATAGCTAGAGCGGGGAACATACCACCAATAGCGATGGTAATGCCAGCGGCCACGCTCTTTATGGTTTCGGCGCTTATGCCACTCACCGCTTGTACGAGTTCGTTCTCCATAATTTCGTGCGACCTTTCTTGGTACTTTCCAAATCCGCTACGGTTTCTTATTTTTTTACCGTCGGTCCAAAAAGTACGTTAGTAATTAGGGTCCCTGGGCGAGGCTCATGGCCTCACCAAGGAGCACTAAGTACTAGTGTTCGGCGTGCTCGGCCGTGGCAATAGTAAGGAACACCAGAGTAAGGAGCGAGAACACCAGCGCCTGTACCAGACCCACGAAGATCTCCAGGAACAAGAACGGCAAGGGGGCCAGGTAGGGCACCAGTGAGGATATCACGATTAAGAGTACCTCACCGGCGAACACATTGCCAAAGAGACGAAAGGAGAACGAGACCACTTTGGCCACCTCGGAGACAAGCTCCAGCAACCCCACGAAGAACAGGATGACGCTCTGAAAATTAAAGTGTTTAAACAGGCTGGCAAAATTCAGATACTTACCGGCGTGCTTAAAAAACCCTAGCGCCACAATACCAAAGAGCTGCGTACCCAGCACCGAAATGAGCGCAATGGCCAGGGTGGTGTTGAGGTCGGCCGAGGCTGAACGTAAGAACGGCACCAAGACCACACGCCCTTCGTGCACCTCGTTAAGGCCGATGGTGCCAACACCCGGCAGTAATCCTATCCAATTGGATATTAGAACAAAGAAGAAAATAGTGGCTGTGAGCGGCAAAAATCGCTTCGCCTGTTCGCGGTTCCCAGTAACGCTCTCTATGAACGTTAAGGCCCCCTCCACCAACGCCTCAGTAACGTTCTGCAAGCCCTGCGGCACTTCGCGCAAACGCCTGAGCCCAGTCGCCAGAGCGACCACCACCAACAACAGCATAACCAGAACCCCCACCAAGAGTGAGTTAGTTACCGTGAATGCCCCAATAGAGAAGATGGGCTCGGCGGCGAGAGAGATGTTCATAAGACGGTCTTCTTTTGCTCAGCCGTATTCGCACCAGACCCTGCCGCAGGCGCAGATATAATAAGCTTGGTCTTACGATAAACGGTCCAGGTGGAAATCACGATCGACAGTAATACACCCACCAACAAAAACCAAGGGGAAGTACCGAGCCAGCGATCAACCAAACGACCAGCCAGCGCCAGTACTACCAACGGTACGGCGATGGTGTAGCCGAGCTCCCAAGCCAGCCCCAAAGCCTTGAACACGGTGCTCTGGTTTTGTTCCTCGTTAGATTGTTCAGGGTTGGACATAGTAAAACTTCGGGTAAAAATTATACCCCGCAGATGATTACGCGTCAATGGCCTAAAAAAAATTTGTTTTACCTTAGCCAAAAATAACCCGCACTCGACACTTACTCGGTTTGCCTCTCGGCTTGCTCCACCCACGCACCAGAGCCGAGGCACGGTGCGGGGTCTCGCGGTTTACACCCTTAACCAATCTACGCACAATCATACATCTTGTCACGGATAACTACCTTATGACTGTTCCGCTTGCTCCACATCCCACACCTCTTTGCCGATATACTTTTCCACCCAGTCCAAATCTTTCATAAGTTCGGCCTCACGAGCGTGCTCTTCGGCGGAAAGTTGTTTGGATAGTTTCGCCTTCCTCACCACATTAAGCTCGGCCTGGATATCGCGCTTCAGTACAGCGAAACCGCGACGCACCGATTCCTCGGCCTCGCGTATCTCTTTTATGAGCGCTGCGTGCTTACGGCGGCCATGAACGAAGTGGAAAGCCGTGTACGCCACCAGGCCCAGGAACAGAGCGGCCAAGAGGATAATAATGCCCAAGTAGATAACCTCGTAAGATAAACGGGATGAACCGAACTGTACGGCCGTATTGTGCACCATAAGCTCAACCTGCGGCCCAGGCGGGCTAAGCTGCTCGCCTACGCGAGCCTGCGACCACAGTACGTACCGACCGCTGGGTAGGAAAGTGTGGTGCCGATAAAACCACTCGCCGCGCTTATCAGAAGTAACACTGAACCCTTCCGTGCGCCCGCTAGCAGGGTGCTGGAGGTAGATAACAACCTCGGTATTGACAGACTCAGTCCGACCACCAAGGTAAAAAATGTCCTCGTTGGAAATATCCCGCGACACAGTAGTAATGTAGGGCGGTGCTAACGGTGTCTCCTGAGCTTGCACCGGCAGAGCGCCCAACCACAACCAAGAGACCGCCAGCAGAGCCAACACCAGGCCTGCTAGTCGTCCATACTTCTTGCGGTACTCACGCAGTTCTTGTAGTTGCGTTTGCAAGGTGTTAGGCAGCTCCTCATGAAGCTTGCGCTGTTCAACGCGGTAATGCCAACGCCGTACCCACCAAGCGAGGTAAGCAACCCCCGCCACCAAAACCAGACCGATTACCCACACCCACACCCAGGGGATAACAAAAGCGTTGCGCACATCCAGCCCCCGCTCCCCCACCACGGTAAAAATTGCCTTCACGATGCTTAAACGCTGTGTTACCTCACGAAAACTGCCAGCCTGATCGTAAGCCCGTATAATAACGTCGTATTTCCCCAGTTTAAGTTCGGGCGGCAGGTATGGGCTCTGCGTTTCCACGAAAATCGATTCAAAAGAGCTATTCTCGGCCGCTTGCGCCTCATTGGAGTGCAAGAGTACGAGCTTCACCTCGTAGTGAGAAAGGCCGGAACCGGAATCCGTGGTACTAAACTGAATGATAGGCTGGCGCCTAATAGTGCGCGCTGCCGGCACGATGTCTATGGGAAAATCAGCCGGCGGAGTGCTGTCTACCTTAATAGCGCGGTGGGTAACCCCGCCCCACTTGCCTTTGCGCAGGCTCTTAATGTGGAAATAGTGCACACCATCGGCCACGTTCTCGTACACCACCGACACCTGCTTGCCCTCTGCTATGTCGTCCACCAGGTCAATAGGTTTATCAGACAACAGGTAGCTATACCCCTCTACCTCAGCTTCCCCTTCCCAGCCCAAACTCACGTTGGAGCTTGGGTACCATTTGGCTTGGTCAGGATGCGTAACAGATACCACCTCGGGACCGGCCGGTGCTGGCAAGGTAAGTTCAAAAATTCCGCTCGATGTATCGTAGAGCGCGTTGGTTCCCTTGCCGTCATGTAAGAGCACCTGCGAGGAATCCTGGTACCTCACTAAGGCCGTGCCCACGGAGCGCACCCGGAAATGCAAGGTAGTAATGAGGCCGCGACTGGTGGTGATACCGCCAGGAATACCACCGGCCAATTCCACCAAACCATCCTGGTTAGAAAACCTCGGCTGAGCACTCCACACCTCCACAATCGATTGCCCAGCCACCACTGGTGAAACGAGCTGTAACTTATCGGGCGGGAAGGCCAGATTTACAGCCACGGCGTTCACCGCCTGTCCCTCGGTATCTAGATACACGCCGACATCGAACGTAGCATCCACCTCAAAACTGCCGGTTACCGGCGAGAGGTGCAAGCTGGCAGCCTCAGCACCCCTTACCCAGCCCAACCACACTGCCAGTAAAGTGATAACGCACACCCCTACCCTCAAGGTAGGGGTAATACCAGCCGAACGTAGCGGCGATATAAAAAATGACGACAACGATATCATGGCAAAGGAGGCGTGGAAGACTGGTTAGCCTGGGGCGCTGGACCGGCTTGCCCACGGCGTTTAACAAAAATTGTTACTCCCAGAGCAGCTAAACCTACTACCAGTATACCCCAAAACACCACCTCTGACCTGTACCAAGGCTCTGGAGCCAAAGGAGAAAGTATTTCCTCGCGATAGTTCCCTGCTGTATCATAAGCCCGCACACGCACCACCCCCTGGTGCGCTTGGTCTTGTAGCACGTAAGGACTCATAACCCTCTCCCAAGTTTCACCTACTGCCTCTTCCCAGACTTCGTAGTGCGCTACCCCTGAAGTCGCGTCGCTGGCGGTAAAGCTCAAGAACACTTTACCCTCCAATACACCTGACGCTGCACCAACCGCGAGCTCCAGGCGTTCGGGCGGTGTGGTATCTTTCATAGCCCGCCGCGTAACGGTGGGTCCGCACGTGCCGGCACGGCACTCGCGCAGGTGAAAGTAGAACACGCCGTCCTCACTTATACTCAGCTTAATCTCCCCCGTTGGTTCATCTGGTACTTCATCAGGCTCTTCGTTGGGCGAACGGGACAGCACGTAGCTATACGAAGCCCCCGGACGAACTGGCCATGACATACGGATGAATGGTACGTTATACCACACACTTTCCTCGGCATGATCCTTAGAGGTTATAACGATTTCACCTGTCTCCGGCGTAGCCACCTGCAGGCTAGAGCCAAGAACACGCAGGGAGATGGGCTCTGCCGTCGGACTATGCTTAAGCGCCTGGCTGGAAGTAATACTGAGCGCGGCTGTGCCAACCCGTAGACCCCGCAGCAAAATGTTGGCCACTAGCCCTTGTCCCGCGAACCCGCCGGGCGCACCGGCAGACAGCTCCACCACACCGCGCTCGTTCAAGACCAAGGGTGGTACAGGGAAAAGGCTAAAGACACTGCCGCCAGTGGAAACACTTTCCACACTCACGAACTGCGGATCAAAGGCAAGGACAAAGGAGAGCGCGTTCACCGTCTCCCCTTCAGTATCAAGCCATAATTCAACTAGAGAAGTCTGCCCCACGCCTACTTCGGTCCCTTGGGGCAGAACGGAAATGGTGGCGGCAGAAGCAATTGGAGTATTCAGTATCCAGTATAACGTATATAGTATGATCAACAGCGGAAAACCCTTACCGTCTACGCCAAAATGTTTTACCGCTACGGAAGGCTGCGACGCGCTCTGAATATGTTTTAGTACGGCATTAATCATACTGAATACTGTATACTGAATTCTTAATACTCACTCCCCTACCCTGTCCACCAGTACAAGAGTATGGAGAGGTCGGTTAAGTTCACGCTACCGTCGCCATTCTGGTCGGCACACTGGTTCACGCTCCCCCACCAGTATATCAGAATACTGAAATCGGTGAGGTTCACGTGACTGTCGTTACTAAGGTCGCCGCGCGCACAGGTACGCACCTCCTCTTCTTCGCCTGGCGGTAGGGAAGGTTCTGTGGGTATTACCTCGGGCGGTGTCCCGGCAGGAAGGACCACTACGCGCACAGGTGAACTAAACTCGCTCAACAGCCCGCCGCTCAAACGAGCATACCCGCGTACCACATATACACCAAGAGACAAAACAGATGTGTCAAAGGAGGCGGAAAAACGGCCGCTGCCGGCGGCGGTCGCCCTCAACACAGGCAAACCCGAAGGCAGGGCAATAAATACCTCAGCCCCCGGAGCGGCAAAACCGTTCAAGGCCACGGGCGAGCCTTGCGTCGTGGCCGCTGGGTTGGCCCAAAGTGTGGGCGGCATCACCAGATCAGCTATGGTCGTCACCGTGCCGCCGGCCACGGAAACCGACAGGGCCACAGTGGGCGTAGCATGAGCCTCCTGATCAATGGCGAACAGGGCGAAGGTGTGAATACCGGCCGGTATGATGGTTAGCGTACGCTCAAACCTGCCCTCGATCGGTGTGATAAACGAGGCCGCCACCGTACCGTCCCGCAGAATGGTAACAATGCTGCCGGGCGCGCTGTAGCCCTTGATGACGACATCACCATCGGTCACTTCACGGGGTAGGTTGCCGCTACTGCCACCCCCGCCGCCGGGGGAACCACCGATAGTAATGCTGACCGTACTATCAAGGGACGGACAAGGCAACGTTGCGGGGGTGCAGTTAGAGGTTTGCGCCCAGAGCTCACCAGCCCCCAACAATAAAATAACCGCTGCGGCTGTACCGAGGGCCTTCACACCGAAATGTTCTCCGGCGGAACAAAGCATAGGTAATAGGTAATAGGTATATAGGTATGTAAGGAAAGAGCGTACCCCCTACATACTTACATACTACATACCTACATACTCGGCCTTAGCTCCCCTTAACCAGTACACGCCCAGCCGCTGCCAACCTGCGCCTGCCGCGGTAAAGAGCATACAGTACTATAAAGGCGGCTATGAGTACTGCCAAACTCACCTTCCAGGGAAATATCCAAAATGCCACACTAGCAGACAGCGGTTCATTGGTCGAGCCATAGATAGCCGTTAGGGTGGCGGTATAGCGACCCCAATGCCACTTACCGAGGAAATCAACATCTATCCTACGCACCGAAGTCGGCAATACATTCTGCTGCGGTATGTCTAAGCGTGCCACCTCGCGTCCGGTCATACCCTTTACCAACACAAAACCTCTCGGCTTCAGGTGCACCGAGCCGTCATTCTTAAAGCGCGCCGTCAAGGTCACCGGGCCATATTCGGAAAACCCGGGCGCTTCCAAAGAAGCCAAAGCGAGCTGTTCACTGATCACACCAGGCACTTGCAGTAGAATGAGTGAGCCTATCTTTTGCGCCAAAGCCGCGCCCGTGCCAGAAGCCACGCCAGTAACGGAGGCCAGAACAGTACCATAGTGTCCGCCCGGCTCGGCGTTTGGCGGCAGGGCAACTTTAAAGGTTACGGGTTTGAATTCCTTAGCCGGTAGCACGAAATCGGTGGGCTCCACGCTCACCCAACTAGCCAGAGAGAACGTATGATTGTCAGCTTCCTGCAATACCACTTCACCGCGCTCACCAGCCGCGGCAAAGTCTTGCACCTGCATCACTACGGTCACCGGCTGGTCACCATTGTTGTATACGCGCACCACATTCTCCACGGTTTCCCCGGGATTGGCTGTTAGTTCGAAGGTGAGCGGCGCCAAGGAAATGGCGCTACCCGCTTGCGCAAAAACAAACCGCGGCGCCCCAGAGCCTAAAAGCCCCAGGAGAACCGCGGCCCCTACCACAGAGAAGCCGGAAGCGCGTACCGCCGTCAACCGCGCAAAAGGTGAATTCATGGATTAAATTTATCAGCTGTCCGTATCGTCATCAAGTACAAAGCGGAATCTGGAAAACTCTCTGCCAGATGTTCGTGGGTTTAGAAGGTGGGCGTAGTAACGAATACCAGCGTGGTGGTGTATGTACCGGCCGCTTGGCTCGCTGAGTAGTTAAGCACGGCCGCGATAATGCTGTTATCGCCTGATACCGGTGCGGCACTGGACATAATGGCTTGTGAGTTACCGGTGGCTGTGCCAAAGAGCTTGAACTCCGGCGTAGCGTCGTCGCACTGTTCAGCAGTGGTCCAGCCGGAGCCATCAGCCGTGACGGCCGCATCACCGGTTACGTCGTCCATACAGTACCCGAAGCCGTTCTCGGTGGTGGTGGTCCACAGGCCAGAACCCGTGGTGGTGCAGCTACCGGCGTTGCAATCGCCCTCGGCAATAGTATCTGAGCCAGCGGTTAACAACTGGGTCTTGTACACGGTCGTGCTATAGCCGTCGGTAGCGTTCGTGCCAATGGTAAGCTGGTGACAGCTGTTGTAGAACGCGTCACCGCTCGTTAATGTACCGAAATCAATGGCTGTGTCTGTGTGGCCAGCCTCATCCGACTTGTCAGTTCCAGGAAGAGTACTAGGACAACTTGCGGCCGCTACTTCGGCCAGTACCACGGAGAGTGATTCGTCGATCGTAACAGACACGGTTACGCCTTCCACGGTAGCAACCAGGGCCGTGCCGCTATCAGCCGCCGCGTTACCGGTAAAACTAATAGCCACGTCGTTAACATCGGCCGTGCCGGCGGCAGCTGTTTTGGAGGGGTTGTTTATCTGGTTCACGCCCGTGAATTCATTGGTCGCGTTGGTGCCAATTTCAATGACCACGCAAGCGCTGGCGGCAATATAGGTGGCGACGCCAGAAGGCGCGGTAAAGGTAATGGTATCCGTAGTGGTGTTCACGCCCACGCCCCAGGCGGCGGCACCAGCTGACGCATCCAACGTTTCGTCCGTTAGCGTGCCACTGCAGCTACCCGGGCTGCCGTCGGTATCCTCCGCTAAATCAAAGTCAGAAGCACCGGCGGCTTCGGCAATATCGGCGAGGTTAAACTCGTCCGCGGTGGCTATGGTGTCAATGCCCAACACGATCGTGTCGTTCTCATTGATGAGGGTTGGCATAACAAACTGGATGGTCCAGTTGGCATCGTTGCCAGGACGGGAATCGCTCAGGGTAGCCTTTACGCTTGTTAAAGCGGCAGCATTGGTGCGCTGAGGCACCCCCAAAGCATACAGCCCGGAAAGCGCCAATACGGTTACAAAAACAAGACCCATCACGCTCGGCTTGGCGTTGGGCTTACGTAAGAAACGATAGAGGTACTGCATAGGCGTGTTTGTTTAATTAATCTTGGATTAAACGGCGGCGAGAGCGTGCCTTTTCGCTCAAGCGTCGTGGCGTCCTCTTGGGCTTTTTCTTGACCGAGGCAGTGCCTGGCCAAGAACGCGCCTTGGGAGGGCTTGGTAAAGACGGGTTAATTATACCATAACTGTCAGAATGGTCAATAGGGGAGATAGCCTGAGGGATAGCCAAAGCCCTAGCCGCAGCCCACACCCGCCTCCGGCTGGCTATTATCGCACCAGCTACAGCTAGTAGGGCCAGGATAAAGTCCCAGGGAATCACCCAAAATGATACCTCGGAGACTACCGGCAAGTCGTGGTTCGGCACCGCCAAGGCCAGCTGAGCATGATACAGCCCGAAATGCAACCGACGCTTGAACCAGGATTCGGTTTCACTTTGTGCTGTCAGCTGCCGGGTGTTACCCGGTAATAGGTATTTCTCAGGTAAGACGAAGTGCGCCACCTGCCTCCCCCACCAGCCTCTGACCTCAACGGTCCCTTGCGCTTTGAAAAAGTACAAACCTTCATTCTTCACCAGAGCTTGAAAAGCACTGGCTAGGCTGCCGTACACGCCGGCTTGCCCCGCCTTGGCGGCGGCCTCAGCCCCGGGTATGAACTTCCAGCCTCTGCCTTGTGGCTGGAACGAAGTTATACTCGCCCGGTACGAATCAGCCATCTCAAAACCCAAAGGCACCACCTTAATAAAGAACAACACGCCGAGTTCGGGTACGGAACGCGGACCCGCTTCGCTAAAGTAATGCTCCGGCAGTGCCGGTATGAATCGCGCCATTACCAAGTACGAACCAGCTGGAGCTTCGGGTGGTACGCTGATGTTCCACACGACCTCATGCTCTCCCGTAGGCTGTAGAATAAAATCCGGCGTACCCGCAAGCTCAAACCAGCGCGCGGCATTAAGCGCTTCATCGGCGGTCGTAAACTCTATGCTGTCGGTATCATCGTTCAAGCCCCACAAGGTAAGCTCCAGGTGCACGGGCAATGGCTCGGCGTTGGACTGGTTGAACACCACCAACTGCACCTCTTGTTCGGCCCCGGGCGGCAAGGAGATGTCAAACAAACTCTCGGACACACTGAAACCAACTTCGGCAGCAGCTGCCGAAGAAGTATACAGTATACCGTATACAGTACTCAGCACGACGGCCAGAAGTATAAGATTTCTTTTCATGGCTTATCGGTTGCTGCTGAAACGAACTTACCCAATAACCTACGAACGTCCTCAAGTTGAGCACCGCACGCATGATAATCGTTATTAGGCACATAGCCAACTCGCCTCGCTAACTCAAGCTGACTTTCTACTTCTGCCAGCGATCCGCGCGCTATGGCATAGAACTGCACCTTCTCTCGACGAGAGCTACGGGTAAACCCTTCGGCGATATTGGAAGAAACCGATACCGCGGCACGACGGAGCTGGGAAACCAACCCGTATGTTTCCTGATTAGGGAACTTCTGGGTTAGTTGGTACACAATAACTGCGAGTTCAATCGCCTTTTGCCACACAACTAAATCCTTGAACGAATGAATTTTAGGATTCTCCATACCAAATACTAAATACTGAATACTTAATACTGTATACTGTTTTTATACTGCTTTTCCTAGAATTGCGGTGTAACTATATAAACCACCGTTGTTTGGTACGGCCCGGCGGCCTGCGTCATAGCCACGCTGGCACGATAGGTGATAATAGTCGCGTCGGACGATACTGGGCCCGAAGCCGTGGCTACGATATCGCCCGGGCCCGTAGTGCTCTGCACAAAACCGGCATAGTACGTTGAATCCACGAACTGGGTAAGGCCAGCATCGTTCGTGTTGTACCCCCACCCGCACTTAGCACCGTTGGCTATGCACGTCTCGTTAAATACCGTGGGAGAAGCATTGGTGCCGGTCCAATCGGCTATGGTGATACCTGCGTCGGCGGTATGCCTCAGGTTATCCGTTTGTTTAGCGTAACCCTGGTAGCCAAAGGCCGAGCGGGCCGTAACCGTGAGCGTGGTGGAGGCAGTGGTGGTAAAGGTATTAGCACTGTTCAAATCTAAGCTGGCTGAAGTGGAGCTGAGGGTGAAGGACAAACTGGGGAACAGCCAGCAGGTACCGTTGTTACCGTCGCCGTCACTGGAGGTGTTGTCCAGAGAAATGTAGGTACTTGAGCCATCGCACCCTGAATCATAAATGGCTGCGTACTGAACGCTCTCCGTACCTTGGTGGTTAATGAGCCACTGGTTGGAGGCTGAAGTGGAACGAATGGTAATTTGGTTGCCGCTGGAGCCGCGGATGGTAAGAACACCGTTAATACGGAATGTTTTGGCCTCGGTAAAGGAAAGGACCTTGCCAGCCGTCGTGGAGGTGAAGTGGTGGAAAGTAATGGCCGGAGCGCTGGAACCGTTGAATGTACTGGTGCCAGCACCGTCAAAGGTAACGGTGCCCGAGGAGTTATTGAAGGTGCCGTTGTTGGTAAAGTCCCCTGCCACGGAGAAAACGGCGGTTTGCGAAGCAGTGAGAGTACCACTAATGGAAACAGCACCATTCACATCCAGAGGCGGATCGTTCGTGTTCATATCAAGCGTTTGGTTAGCAGCAATAGTGAGCGTAGCAGCCACCGTCACACCGCCCGCTCCTATTGCGGTCGTGGTCGTAGTACCCGTACCATCCCCCAGGGTAAGGTTGTTAAAGTCCCAGGCGGTAGCGCCACCAAAACCAGTGGTAGAGGCTCCATCTAAGAGGAAGGTACCACCAGTAAGGTTAATGTCCCCGTCGCCAGTAACGTCTCCTCCGTTCACGGTGAGGTCTTGGGTGCCGGAGAGGGTACCGGCGGTCAGGGTAAGGTCCACGTCTATAGTGGTGCTGTCAGCAAAGGACCAGCCACCGCTAGAACCATCGACTGACCCCACACTGTAGAAAGTAGTAGGCGTGTTCTGGTTGCTGGCCTCGGCAGCTATCCATTGGTCAGACAATGTTCCGTCGTAAAGACGAATTTCATCAATCTCTCCCTCCCAATATGCTCCAAGTGAAGACCGCGCACGAACGCCAATCGCACTCCTATCAAGCCCAGCAGCGGTTTTTGATGTGGTGTTTGTCCCCTTATTTGCACCATCAAGATATGCCGCTCTGCTCGTTGCTGAAGTCCAAACGCTTGCCACGTGAGCATATGCGTCGTCTGTCATATCTATCGTTGATTCCGCAACTGCACTGGGGGCTCCTCCTCTTGTGAGTGTTATATATGTATCGGTATTCCTTATACCTGCAACTTGTTCGTTAAGGTCATCGGTTGACTTCGCAGTTGAGAAAAAGTATCGTTCCGTTGCTGCCCCAACATCCGTTGGCTTAACAATTGCAGTGACCGATGCGGGAAGTGTGGCGTTAAGTGCCTCTGCAATAAGCGCATACTCGTCTGTACCGTTAAAGGCCAAAGCAGTGCCCCAAGCCCCAGCCACCACATTCCCACTGTCCATATTGACAGAGGTCATATGCTTCCCATTCCCCGATGAGTCGGTTATGTCTCCCGCGCTTCCCGTTGGGGTATCAGCCAAGTGATAAACTGCAAGATGATTTGCCCACACCGCATTTCTGCCATAGGTATCGGTAACGGCATAGTCAGAGGCAGCGGCGTTGCCGTAATAGATGTAGAAATCAGTATCAACAGTATTAGACAGGGAGTCAGCCAGGAAGTGGAGCTCACCCGTATCAGAGGCGGCGGTATAGAACACGACTTCACGGGCCAGTTCCGTGGTGCCGTCGGCTTTGGTGACCCCGATGTCCCGCGCGTCTGTTTGGTTGACGTTGGTGTGGAAACCAGCTGGTAAATTGGCTAGGTTGACGTAAACCGGGAAGCTGGTGAGATCGGCGTCCACCTCACCATTTTGAATGGTTACTTTTACCCGATAATCCCAACTGGCATTATACCAGGCCCCTTCCTGTTCCCCTACGCTGTAAAACGTGGCTGAGGCACTCTGGTTGCTGTATTCGGCGGCTTCCCAGTCGGCAGAGCGGTCAATGACTTGGATACGAATCTCATCAATGACGCCATCCATAGAACGGGTTGTGCCTAAGCTTCCTCTTGTTCCAAACCAAAGGCTTCCTGTATTTGTTGGAACAGACGAAACCGAAACAGATGAACCGCTTGCCACGCCGTCTATATAAGTTTGAGCATCTGCTCCATCCCATACCAAAGCTCCTCTATACCATACACCAGCCGAAGTCACAGAATCGGCAGCCGAGGCAATGGTAGTACTTAATTGTGCCCGAAAATCATTCCCAGCTGTAGGATATACATACCCAAAATATGGATTTTCCGTAGTGGCATTCTTGGCAATCATATTCATCACATTTGTCGTAACGAAAGATTCCAGTTTGAACCACCAAGAAACAGTGAGTGCCGCTGGTGTAGTACCGTTTTTACCAGGAAATCCTGCGCTCAAATTAGCATCGGTTCGGGAAAGATATTCTGGGACGGAAGTTTCAAAATCTGCTCCGTTTCCAGCCAGCTTTCCAGCGGCTGATAAAACGGTATTGTTATCGGTCATATCATTCCCGTTCCCGCTGGAATCTACTCTGGTTGAACTTGCTTCGTTCAAATGCCAAACACCTTCGTAATCTCCCCACACCGCATTTCTGCCATAGGTATCCGTAACGGCATAGTCAGACGCAGCCGCATTGCCATAGTAGATATAGAAATCGGTATCAGAGGCATTGGAAAGAGCGTCGGCGAGAAAGTGTAGTTCTCCCGTGTCCGAAGCGGCGGTATAGAACATGACTTCTCGGGCCAGTTCCGTGGTGCCGTCGGCTTTGGTGACCCTGATGTCCCGCGCGTCTGTTTGGTTGACGTTGGTGTGGAAACCAGCTGGTAAATTGGCTAGGTTGACGTAGACCGGGAAGCTCGTTAGATCAGCGTCAACCTCGGTGTTTTGAATGGTTACCTTAACGCGATAGGGCCAGGAGGAGGAGTACCAGGGACCGCCCGAACCGTTAAAGGCGACGGAGTCAAAGTTCTCTCCCCCGTCCGTAATAGTGTGGCCAGTGGCGGCAGCGGTGAAGGTGGTGGTTTGGCCGGTTGATTTAGAAAAAGTGCCTTCATTGTTAAAGTCCCCACCGACCGAGAGGGTGTTAGTACCCATACTAAGGGTACCCGTGCCATCTATGTGGATATCCCCGTCTTTATTGGTATCAGCACCATTTGAGGAGGACGAGGTGGTGACGGTGCCCCCAGGGGTCAGGGTTTCTGCGGTGCGTACGTGGAGCTCTACCCCGTCTTCCACAGTTAAGGTGTCGGGGGTGGCGTCCACGGCGTCAAACAGCATATCAGTGTTATTGGTCGTACTGTCGTAGTCAAGGAGGTCGAGAATGGTAGCAGGGCCAGCGTTCACGTGCCCCACCACGAGCGTGTTCTCGTACAGGTCTATGCCCGTATCAGCGTTGCCGTCCGAGACATAGACCGTGTTGGCTTTCATGGTGGAGGTGAGGTAGACGGTGATGGTGTCGCCGGAAGCGGCGGCTGAAACAGCGGTAATGTCAAAGGCTGCCGTGGTAGCGTTACACGAGCCCGTGGCTGCGGTACCCCCATTGATGCGTATGGAGATGACCGCGGTACTGCCATCACAAGGGCCGCTATTGCCTGAAGTACCCAAGGTGCTCTCATTGGCCATATAGACCACGCCTTGGACGCGGAGGGGGGTCTCCTCCGCCCCCACCGCATAAAATGTTGTGGGCGTGTTTTGGTTTGAATATTCAGCGGCGAGCCATTCGTCTGACGATACCGTTGTTCTAATACGAAGCTCATCTTCATAAAAAATAGAGTGGTACGACCTTGCCCCAGCGTATGTTGCTGCATAATCTGAAGCTCCCGCAGTAAAAGCAAAAGTCGTTACTGATATTGCATCCCTGAAATACTCTGCGAGGGGGGTTGAATTGTTTTTCGTTAAAGCAAAATAATGCCACGCATCTCTATTGTCTGCGGTTACGACTCCTTGTTTTGTTGTTCCGTTGACTTTTAAATATTCTGCTATTGGACGGATAAGAATACGGTCAGGTGCAGTTCCAGCTATATAATCAAGCATCTCGTTATTCTCTGTGGTGCCAGTCATCAACTTCATCCAAGAAGATATGGTGAAATCTGTTAAAGAAAGACTTGTGCTTCCTATTCGGATATATGGAAATGTTGTACCACCATTGAAATAAATAGATTTTCCTAATTGACCCGCTTGTGCGAACGTCGGACTATTTGTATCAGTCGCATCATTCCCTGTACCACTGGAATCTATGATTGCTCCCGCTCCGCCAGATGATTCGTTAAAATGAAAAACTCCCACATATCCCGCCCATACGGCATTCCTGCCATAGGTATCAGTTACTCCATAATCTGAAGCTCCCGCATTTCCATAATAGATATAGAAATCTGTATCAGAAGCATTAGCTAAAGAATTAGCCAGGAAATGAAGCTCGCCTGTATCAGATGCGGCGGTATAAAACACCACTTCACGGGCCAGCTCGGTAGTACCGTCGGATTTTGTCACCCTGATGTCCCGGGCATCAGTCTGGTTGACGTTGGTATGAAATCCTGCAGGCAAGTTCGCCAAGTTCACATAAACAGGAAAATTCGTCAGGTCAGCATCCACCTCGGCATTTTGCACAGTTACTTTGACCCGGTAGGACCAACTGGCGGAGTACCAAGCGGCATCAGAGGCCAGTTGCCACTGCCGCGTTTCATTAAACACCACATCACCAAACACTCCAAAGAACTGCCCCAGGGGGAATGATGGTTCGCCCAGCTCAGCCGGGCCCAAAAGGTAAAATTGTGGAGACTCCTCGGGTGCTTGGTATACATACGCCACCTGAGCATTCTCACCCGGCTCAAGCTCCAAACGCCACGCCACCACGCTGCCCTGCTCGCCGGCCCGCACCTCGCCGCCAGTCTCTGCTTCCACCTCAAAACCCTCCGGCACCACCTCACGCAGTTCTCCGTTAAATCCGTCTAGCGCGGTTACTAGAAGCGTCATGCGGTACTTGCTCTTAAAAGGGTTTATACGCGTAGCCCCTACGCGTTCCACTACATAGGGTACGCTCTGCCATACCTCCACCTCGCCTGTTATCCCGTGCCCAGTGTCCAGGTTGGTAAGCGTAAGGCGGTAGGTACCCGCCTCAGCCAACGGGTAGCGAGCAAAGTAATCCGGCTCATCTGTTACATTGTCCGGGCCGCAGGTAGGACTTAAACTAATGCTACCGTCGCTTACTAGTAGCGTAACTTGTTCCCCTGCGGGCGAGGTAATGGCGATCTGTAAATTAGCCTCGCACAAAGTATGTCCGGCATCATCCAACGCCGCCATTTGTAAATACGCGGTCTCACCCGGCTGGTACACCGACTTATTCGTGTTAATAGCTAAAACTCCCCAGGTAAAATCCTGGCTCACCTGCACTGTTGTTTGCCCATCCGTCAGCTCCACGACCAGGTGGTACGCGCCGGGACGGAACGAGTTACTGGGGCGCGGAAGCTTTAGACGCTGGCTCGCTCCCACTTCTTCCATTACCGGCACCAGATCCGGCTGCTGCGCGCCCTGGTATGTAACCTGGGCGGAAACGATATCAATCTTAGTGTCGGCCGCCGCCGCTGGAGCGATTAAGACCAACGACCGCCACGGCTTAGAGCCTACTGAAATTGGCACCTCTTCTTGGACTGGTGGTTCAATGGTGGCGGGCGGAGTTTCAGACGTCTGAGCAGGCACTACCTCTGGCACCGGCGGCTCTATTTGGATTGGCGTTTCTGTCGGGGCTGAAGATTCCGGGCTGGATGATGCCTCACTGGGCTCGGGAATAGTAGACTCCTCGCTCGTAGATGTCTCGCTTGATGTTTGCTCGCCTGGTTCAGGCACGATATCGGCAGACTGCTCTTTCTCCGTTGCTGGCGTGGTCTCTTCCTCAATAATCGTAAAATCCGGGACAAGGTTATCGCTTTCAGCTGAAGCACTACGCTCCCTCACGTACCCCAAGCCCATAAGTTCCACCGTATAATCCAAATCAAAAACCACATCCTCGTCAGCGGCAAAATCAGTGGTTGCCACATTAAACACCAGATTAGCCGGCATTTCCAACGACTCCGTGGCCACGGCATCGTTTTGCTGGACCAGTTGCCGTAAAGGAGTAAACAAATCTGTTTTGTAGTCCACCTCGATAGCCAGTGCGTCCAAATACACATACATGGACGCCTCTTCGCGCCTGGGGGCCACCAGCGCAATCTGCACAGCCTCCAAATTATCCAGCACCGACAAAGGCAAAACTACTTCACCGGGTAATTCGGCACCCACGCTCACCGGCACATCCACTAAGGGCTGCCATTCGGTGCCACCAAGCGCTAAGCGCAGGTGGAACAGCGGCAGCTCCGATTCTTGAACTGCTGGCAGGTCTGCTCCGGCCGGACTATCGGCTGATGCTTCTTCTGGCACCACTGAACTTGTCTCGGCTGGCGAGTCTTCTGGCGGCAGCTCAGGTGCAACTTCCTCCGGCTCAGTCTGTGCCCTAGCCGAGGGTACTAGGCGATCCAAGAACGAAACCGGTTCTCCGCTTGGCTCTGTAACTTCCGGCAACAGCCCGCCCTCCTCGGGCGCAGTATTGGTAGTATCAACCGACGGTTCTGGCAGCTCCGCTTCGACGCTCGGCGGCTCAACCGACTCTGGTACTGGTTCAGCTTCGCCGTTCACAGACTCCGCAGAACTTGGCATGCTGGTTTGCCCCTGCGGTACTCCAGCCCAATAAAGCCTAAGACGTACCGCCTCTGCTTGGGTACTGTCCGGCAGCGGATTTTCGTTGGTAAAATTGCTGCAATAGAGCTGCTTCTCACCCCCATTGTAAATGGCCGAATTCGTATCGTTGTATTGCGAGAACCCGTCCGCGCTCACGGCATTAGGTGCGCCCGCGGCGTTCTGCGGGGCGTACCAATCCCCTAAACAAGCAGTAGGGTAAAGTTGCATCGTACTGGCCCGCCCAGTTACCGCTTGCAGCAAAACACCGGCAGCCACGAGCAAAACCAGGGTAACGGCGGTTACCCGTACACCGTGCCGTTCCCACGCGCTGCGCAAGGCCCATGCTACCGGCTGCCATGGCCTGCGAGCTATCACCAACTTTGGCCAGGGCTGTGTGCCGCGCCGCAAAGCCCTAAGATGGGCGCTACAATAGACTGGCCGCACACGGTCGGGCTTAAAAGATACTGCCACCTCCTTGCCGCACACCCAACATGAGGCAGTAAAGAGCGCACCGCGCGATACCCTGCGGCGTCGCACTGGCGCAGGCTCTGATGGTCTAGCAGGTTTGGGCATTACCCTTTTTGTCTTAAGGTAATTACAACAAGGCCTTGTTTGGCTACTACCGGAAAGGCCTCAATAATTGAGATTAAAGTTACAAACATTATACCAGTTTATCACAAAAAAATCAAATCAAAAAATACCTCACTTGAGCGACGTAAAACTAAACACCACCTATACCGGATTTAATCTGTCTCCTTAGGCTTTTCTATTTGCAAGGGCTCTATACCGGCCGAAGAGCCTGCTATCTTCATAACATCCTTATCCACCTTTCTCAGCTCGTCGTAAGCCGTGTTGTAGGTGTTCACCGTGGTGCCGAGCTGGTTGCCCAACTTTTTCATGTACTCCTCGTAGCTCGCCAAGTGCTTACCTAACAGCTCAACGTTCTTCCGAATCTCTTTGGCCGATTCTTCAATCTGCAAGGCCTTTAGCCCTTGCAGTACCGTCTGTAAGTAAGCCAAGAAGGAGGTCGGCGAAACAATGATAACGTGCTTTTCCTTAAAAGCGTACTCAATCAGGTCGCGCGTATTCACCTTTACCGCCCCCACCTGCGCCACCAGCAGGTCGTAGTAAATGGCCTCGTGCGGAATGAACATAAAAGCAAACTCCATCGTGTTTTCCTCCGGCTTCACATACTTGGCTGTTTCGTCTATGCGGTTCTTCAGGTCCGCCTTAAAAAGCTTCTCTAGTCGTTCTCGCTCAGTGGCGTCCCGCTCTTCCGCCAAGCGATTGTAGTTCTCCAAACTAAACTTGGAATCAATCGGGATAATCTTATCCTTCACAAACACCACCGCGTCCACTATCGTGCCGTCCTTAAACGCATACTGCATTTGGTAGCTGCCGGGCGGCAACACGTTCTTCAGCAGGGTTTCCAAATAATATTCTCCTAACACGCCTCGCTGCTTTGGATTTTTCAAGATATCCTGCAAGCTCTGCAACTGATCGGCAAAATTCACCACCTGCCGGTTCGTTTCATCCAGCTTTACCAGACGTTCGGTAACATCGCGAATTATCTTGGCACTCTCACCAAACTGACTCTGTAGAATTTTGGTTGATTCCCCCAGCTTGGTATCTAGTGTACGGGTAACTTCGTTAAGCTGGTTTTGCAACATAAGGAAAGAGCTGTTGTCGGGCCCTGTTTTTTGCTGCCTCCGTACCACGAAAAAGAGCGCGAAGAGTCCCGCCACCACCACGAGCAATAAGATGAATTCAAGCGTCATACAAGACTATTATACCATTCATAAACTTAAGCCTTCATCTTCTTATTCCAATGTTCTTAGGAACTTTAGAATAATCTTACCTCGGTCAGTTAGTACATGCTCCACTGCCGCACCGCGGCTATGCTTAGTAACTAGACCAGCTATATGGAGGCGACGAAGGTGCTCGGACGCAGTGCGAAAGTTTATACGTAACCTATTAGCCACATCAAATACCGCTAAGGAACTCCCGCTTCCCAATAAGGCCATAATCTCAATGCGCCGGTGGTTAGAATAGCCCCGGACAATGCGCTCAAGTGTTCGATAGCCCTGCATATATCACCAGTATACCATATTCCATTGTTCTTGGGAACATTAGAATAACTTTAGTCTAATCACCTTACTCACTCCACGCCAAAATTAACTAATACCAAATAAGCTACGACCGTTCTGAGTGGTTACCGTATCAACCTCCTCGTACGCCACACCCTGTAATTCAGCTATTTTCTTGGCCACTTCCACCACGTAGGCGGGCTCGTTGCGCCCGCCCCGGTACTGCCCCGGCGCCAGGAACGGCGCATCGGTCTCTACCATTATTTTTGTGAGCGGCGTTTCTTTTACTACCTCCAACAGCTCCACCCCCGCATTCTTGAATGTTATAATTCCGGTAAAAGAGAGTAAAAAACCGAGCTCCAAAAATTGTTTTGCCTGTACGCGGTTGCCTAAAAAGCAGTGATTCACGCCCCGCTTAGGAAGCTTGCCCGCCTCCACTGCTTCCTTAAGGAGCACAAACAGGTCGTCATACGCCTCGCGGCAATGAATAATAAGCGG
>JAUYKG010000010.1 GCA_030700105.1 Candidatus Veblenbacteria bacterium | reverse complement strand
TAAGGCCCCTCACCAAGGTTACCAACAAGCACCTCTTGCCGATCTACAACAAGCCTATGATTTACTACCCGCTGGAAACGCTGGTAGCGGGTGGGCTGAAGGATATTATGGTAGTTTCCGGGCCAGAGCACGCCGGACACTTTTTGCACCTATTGGGTTCGGGCAAGGAGTGGGGCGTTAAGCTGTCTTATGAGCTGCAGGACGAGCCAGGTGGTATTGCGCAGGCTCTGGCTTTGGCGGAGGGTTTTGCCGACCACGAACCCATAGTGGCAATTTTGGGCGATAATATTTACGAGGACGACCTTTCGGCCGCCATTAAAACCTTTGCCCAAACACCCCAAGGAGCCCATGTGTTCTTAAAGGAAGTGGCCGACCCACAGCGGTTCGGTGTAGCGCGCGTGAGTGGTGATAGCATTGCAGAGATCATTGAAAAGCCGACCTCCCCACCTTCCAGCCTGGCTGTAACGGGCTGCTATCTTTACGATGCTAATGTTTTTAGCGTTATTAAAAAACTCAAGCCGTCCGCGCGGGGTGAGCTTGAGATTACCGATGTCAACAACGAGTACGTAAAGCAGGGTACTATGCGTTTTACCCACCTGACGGGCGATTGGACAGATGCAGGTACTTTTGAATCGTTGCTGCGGGCGAACTTGCTGGTGGCTCGGCGGCTGGGGGCGCTACCGTAAGATCAACGCGGTAGAGGTCGTTGGCGGTTTGCACGATAAGGGTTTCCCCAGTGGGGCTTAGGAACATGGCCTGCACATCTTGGTCGTATTTGGCTAAGAGCCAGCGTTGGCGCGCGTCGCGCTCATCGAGTTCTAGGGCCCAGATTTCACCACCGCTCACGAAGAGCAGGTAGGGTTCTTCCGCGTAGCGCTGCGCACCCGAAAGTGGTGAACTTAATCGCTCGACGAATTTTGGTGCTTGCTCCGTGAGTTCGTACAGCCAAATCTCGAAGTTATTGGTAATCACAAGTTCGTGTTCATTGACCCAGTGTGTGGCGGTAACCTCGGGGATGCGTCGCACTGGTTCCGTCGCGGTGAGAGGAGAGTGGAGCAGGTAGAGCGCGTGGCGGTCGTAATCAAAGAGCGGTAGCCACTCTTCGTTTGCCGGCATGAAGAAAACGGTCGTGGATAGCGTGGGGCTATTCGGCAGTGGTACCAGCTGTAGGTTAGCCAGGTTGAGGACCTTAAGGTCGATAGCTTCACCGGTGCCGCGGGCAAGCCCGAACACCAGGCCATCATGCACCCGATAGTCTTGTAATCGCTCCCGCCACACAAGTTTGGTACTCTGGGTACGTCGGTTGAGCTCATAGAGTTCACCCGCCGTGGTGGCATAGAGCAGGTGGCGTTCATCGCCCCAGTGTACAGCATTCACCTGGAGCTCGGTTGGCAGGGGCAAGCTCTCCCAGGAGTTTGTTTCCAGGCTAAAGATGTGCCAATCAATCGTGTTGTTCTCTCGCTCTTGCAGCAGTACCTCGCGGCTGGTAATCGCCCACTCCACATTCGTGATTTCCGTGGCGGCTGTGCGTTGGAGTAGCCGGTCTTGCCCGCTCGTGAGGTTAAGGAGCCAGAGCTCGGTACCGCCCGATGGTTGTGTGAGATAGAGCAGGTTTTCACCGTTAGGGGACAGGTACGAGGCGGTAACGTGGCCTACTTTAAGCGCCGTGCCGATGGTGGAGTTGGGCCATAATCGTACCGGACCACTAAAGGTTACGGCAGCGGGGGAGACGGTGAGGTTCTTGTGCCAAGGTTGAAATCCATCCAGCTTCAACTCAAGCTGGTAATCGTTTGGTCTCAGGGAGAGGATGGTGGCTGGGGTTATACGGTCGAGCGGTTGCTCGTTCAACACCACGACTGCGCCTTCAGGGAGTGAGTCGGCCTGAATAGCCCCCGTGCGTTCGATCTTTCCTTTGTCCGTGTTGAAGCGGTAGCCTTGGAGAAAGAAGAGCAGGGCGCTGCCGGCGACAATGAAAACGAAGATAAAGGAAAGGTAGAGAAAACGGCGACTGCCAATGGTCATAGTCTTGTAGTGGAGGCTCTCTAGGGGTACACTTACCAATAGTTAACGTTCCTAAGTGTAGCACGGGTGTTTTGATAACAGAAGGCTGCTAGTTTCTTACACCCACAGTTGGAGTTTGTAAGGCTTCATGTATGTCTGATTTCATTATTGAGGGAGGCCAGCGTTTGGCTGGGGAATTGCCTGTGGCCGGCGCGAAGAACCTGGCTCTGAAGGCTATTGCTGCCGCTTTGCTCTCGCCTGAGACCATGCGGCTGTCTAATGTGCCGGAGATAGAGGACGTGAAACGCCAGCTGGAGATACTGACCAGGTTGGGCGCTGAGGTTTCACATCCAGAGCACGGTGTGTACACGATCAGCACGGCACCGGTACGGTCCGGCGCCATGCCCCGTGAGCTCGTAAACAAATTACGGGCTTCCACAGTGTTAACCGGGCCTCTCCTGGCTCGTTTTGGCAAGGTCGAGCTCTCGCACCCCGGTGGGTGTAAGATCGGTCGGCGCCCCATAGATTTGTTCTTGCGGGGGTTCCAGGCGCTCGGTGCCGAGGTGAAAGAGGTGCCGGGTAAGGCTTACCAGTTGCGGGCCAAGCGCCTGCGCGGTGGGCGTATTGTGTTCCCTAAGGTAAGCGTGACAGGTACCGAGACCATGATGCTGGCGGCTGTTTTGGCCGAAGGGAAGACCGAACTCGTGAACGCCGCCCTCGAGCCGGAGATAGGTGAACTGGCAGTGTACCTTAATGCCCACGGCGCCCGTATTTCTGGTGCTGGTACGCCCCTCATAACCATTGAAGGCGTGGCTGAGATAGGTGCGGGTAGCTTTGTTATGATGCCTGATCGGATTGAGGCAGGTACGTTCATTATGTTGGCGTTAGCCACCGCCAGTTCGGTTACGATTACGCGGTGTGAACCAAAGCACCTGGAAGTCCCACTGGCTCTGTGGAGGGATATGGGTGCGGAATTTGAGCTCGGACCGGCTTCGGTTACCGTTGGTAAGGCCAAGGCGCTCCAGGCGGTGGACGTGAAAACTCACGAATATCCTGGGTTTGTAACCGACCTCCAATCCTCCATGACCGTGTTGCTCACCCAAGCCCAAGGCCACAGCTTGGTACACGAGACTATTTTTGAAGGCCGCCTGTTCTTTGCCGACATCTTGAACCAAATGGGCGCCGATATCACGCTCTGCGACCCCCACCGCGTCATCATCCAGGGCCCTACACCACTGGAAGGGCGTACCATTGAAGCGCCCGACGCCCGGGCTGGTTTGGCGTTATTGACGGCTGCTCTGGCCGCCAAGGGTACGAGCACTATTAAGAACATCTACCCCATAGACCGCGGTTACGAGCGGCTGGAGGAGCGCCTGTTGGCGCTGGGAGCACACATTCAGCGGGCGTAATTTTGACCACCGCTAGGGCCCCGTGATACACTGGCGTGGTGTTTGGTAGTACCATGTTTCTGTTCAAATGATTTTCACTTCACCCACCGTCCCGTCGCTTGAGCCTCGCCCCACTCGGCGAGCCATACCATCGACACTGACGGTGATTTTAGTTATTCTAGCTTTTGGTTTGGGCGTTTGGGTGGCGCAGAAGCCAGTTGAGCCGCCGAGCGGCAGCGGGCAGGTAACGGGCACTCACGAAGAGCCACCCCTCTACTTGACGCGCGACGTTGATTTTGACCTTTTTTGGGAAGTGTGGGACTACCTGCACCGTAACGCCTTCAGCCGCCCACTCACGGACACCAAACTGTTCTATGGTGCACTGCGAGGCTTGGTGGCGGGGTTGGATGACCCATACTCCATATTCATGGATCCTGAGCTGGCCCGTGAGTTTAACAACGAGCTGGAAGGTACGTTCGATGGTATTGGCGCCGAGATAGGCATTCGCAGCAACAACCTGGTGGTGGTGGCGCCGCTCCCTGGTACGCCAGCCGAACAAGCTGGGTTAAAGGCCGGTGACAGGGTACTGGCCATTGATGGGGTGGATACTACTGGTATGGCGGTGGATTACGCCGTTACACTCATTCGCGGACAGCGGGGCACGAGCGTCGTTCTCACCATGCTCTCGAATGACGGCGAACCGCGGGAGGTTTCTATTGTGCGGAGCCAGATAACCATCCAGGTGGTGGAGAGTGAATTACGGCAGCTACCCGGTGGACAGCAGGTGGGGTACATTAAACTAGCACAATTTGCTCAGGATACGGACCAGCGTTTTCGTGCCGCCTGGCAGGACTTGAAGGCTCAAGGTGCCAATGCGATTATCTTGGACCTGAGGAACAATCCCGGAGGATTCTTAGACCAGGCTATCGCGCTCGCCAGCCACTGGGCGGCGGAGGGCGTAGTGGTGAAAGAGCAACTGCCTGAACAGGGTTTCCAGGATTACCACAGTGTTGGCCCTGGGGACTTGGCGGAAGTGCCCACTGTGGTGCTGGTGAATGGTGGTTCGGCCTCGGCTTCGGAGATTGTCACCGGTGCTTTGCAAGATTGGCAGCTCGCCACCGTGGTAGGGGAGAAGACTTTTGGTAAGGGCTCGGTGCAGGATCTTCAGGAGTTCCCCGACGGCAGTGCGGTTAAGCTTACTATTGCTAAGTGGTTCACGCCCAAAGAGCGCTCCATTGATCAGACTGGCTTAACGCCCGACATTGTGGTTGAACGCACTCGTGAGGATATTGAAGCCGATAAAGACCCGCAACTGGAACGGGCCATGGAACTGCTTGGGGGTGGTAATTAGGTTGTATGAAGGTTATTTTTGTGCAAGATATTCCCGGCGTGGCCAAACGCAGCGAGGTGAAAGAGGTGGCTCATGGCTACGCCTTGAATTTTTTGTTTCCACAAGGACTGGCAGTGCGGGCAACACCCGAGCGTGAGCAAGCGCTGCGACAGCACACCGAGGGTGAACATAAGACCCAGTCCCGCGAGGTGGACCGGGCTCACAGCCTAGCTGGTGAGCTTAAGGACAAGACTGTCACCATAGCTTGTCCAGCTTCCTCCACTGGTACGTTGTACGCCGCCATTGCGCCGGAATTGGTGGTACAGGCAGTACAAGAACAGCTTAAGGTGCGCCTGCAGCCGTCCCAGGTGCTTGTCCCACCGCACGTGAAAACCATAGGGGGGCACCAAGTGCAGGTTTTGCTGCACCCGGAGGTTAAAATAACTCTAACACTTCACATTACCCCACATTAGTATGGCCAGGACCAAGTACATATTTATTTCTGGAGGCGTAATGTCCTCGGTGGGTAAGGGTATTACCGCGGCTTCAATTGCCAAGTTGTTACAGAGCAAGGGGTATCGCGTTTGCCCAATAAAGTGCGAGAGTTATCTTAATATTGATTCAGGAACTATTCGGCCGACTGAACACGGTGAGGTTTTTGTGTGTGATGACGGTATTGAAACAGACCAGGATATAGGCACGTATGAGCGCTTTTTGGACCAGCCGCTTTCGCGCGATAATTTTGTTACCATGGGGCAAATATACCAGGCTATTATTGAGCGTGAGCGCAGTTTTGGTTATGAAGGCGAGGACGTAGAAGCAGTGCATTTGTGCGATGAAATAATTGGACGTTTTAAAACAGCGGCCAGAAAATCACGAGCCGATGTAGTGGTAGTGGAACTGGGCGGTACTGTTGGGGAGTATTGGAATATTTTTTACTATGAGGCGTACCGCATTATGAAACTCCGGAATAAGGATAGTGTATTTCACATTCATGTGGGGTATTTACCAACACCGCCAACAGTTGGTGAGATGAAATCAAAACCAACCCAGCTTTCGGTGCGACTCTTGAATTCCTTGGGTATTCAGCCTGATTTTTTGGTTGCTCGTGCTGAGCGACCACTTGATAGGAAACGTAAAGAACGCCTAGCCTTGTTCTGTAATATGGACGGCGACGATATAATTTCAAACCCGGACCTTGATTCTGTTTACGACGTCGCTATAAAATTCGATGAACAGGAATTTGGCGAGCGTATACTGAAGAAATTACACCTCAAGCCTAAATCCAAGGACTTGAATGACTGGAGGAAGCTGGCTGAGACGGTTAAAACAGTGGTTAATGAGGTACCAATAGCTGTAGTTGGTAAGTACTTTGCCACAGGGGATTACGTGCTGTCTGATGTTTATGTTTCAGTGATCGAATCCCTAAAACACGCTGGTTGGCACTACGGCGTTAAGCCTAAATTAGTTTGGGTGGATTCGGAAAAGATAGAGGCGGATGGCGCGGCCAAGTATCTGGAGGGCATGGCCGGCGTGGTGGTGCCTGGAGGGTTTGGGGGCCGCGGCATAGAGGGCATTATTCAAGCCATTACCTTTGCACGAGAGCACAAGATACCTTACTTTGGTTTGTGCTATGGCATGCAACTGGCGACTATTGAAATTGCGCGCAATTTAGCAGACCTAAAAGGAGCTAATTCTACAGAAATCGACGCCAAAACCAAGCATCCGGTTATCCACATTATGCCCGATCAGGAGAAAAAGTTACTCTCGCGCGATTATGGGGCAACGATGCGCTTGGGGGCTTGGGATTGCCATGTGACCAAAGGCACCAAGGCGCACGAAGCGTATGGTAAAACGGATATTTCCGAACGGCATCGGCATCGCTATGAATTCAATAACGCGTACCGTGCCAGGCTGGAGAAGGTGGGGCTCACCATCTCCGGCGCTTCGCCGGACGGGAAACTGGTGGAGATAGTGGAGTTGAAGGATCACCCCTGGTTCGTAGGTGTACAGTTCCACCCCGAGTTCCAATCGCGTCCCCTGCGTCCGCACCCCCTGTTCCGAGAGTTCATCGGAGCGTGCTTGAAGTAGTTGATTGGGTCGAACACTGGTCGGTTTAGGGAATAGATATGAGTATACCCTTCGAGTACAAAGAAGACGAACGGTATTTTGCTGACCTGCTGTGTGCTGGCGACACTGAGAAACTCGAATTGCAGT
>JAUYKG010000004.1 GCA_030700105.1 Candidatus Veblenbacteria bacterium | reverse complement strand
CCTGCATTTTGCCCTGTACAAAGGTGACGAGCTTAGGCTTAATGGTTACGAAAAAGATGCGGCTAAGGTACGCGACTGGATAAATCCAACGGATTTTTTTGAAGAACATAGTGCCGGGCTGGAAGACTATTCGCGTGCGTACGTGCTGGCGGACCTGGGGAGCAATGTCTTTCCAATACGTTTTGCCGTTCCGGGAGGTATGGAGGTGGAGTACGTCCCACAAATCCAAGCGCTGAATGTTTTTACATTGGTAGGCGAAGGCACGGCGCGGGAGCGCTCGCAAATATTCATTCGCTACTTTGACGCTGTAGACTTTCAAACCCTCTCCACAGTTACCATTCATTCGCAAGATGATATGAATGTGGGCGAGGGCAACTATCCGGCCCGCCGTTATGATATTGAAAAGAAGCCGGGGGTAGCCGATTTTGCTTACCAACCCTCCTGGCGCAACCAACGCCATACGGTGACAGATTTTAAAACCGGGCCGAACTACGCTAGGTTCTATGTGGTAGCGAAGAACCCTACTCTGCCCGATAATTTATACCAAGCGGTACTCGCTGGCATGCAGGTTCTGGGGCAGTAGAAGGTTGTGCTATACTGAGCCCATTATGCCCTGGTTTCCCACCATAGTGAGCGTGCTGGTGGTCAGCCTCATCTCATTCGTGGGTGTGTTCGCTTTTTCGCTTTCGGTGCCAACCTTAAAACGGCTGATGTTCATACTCATCAGCTTTGCCGCTGGCACATTGCTTGGTGATACCTTCATACATATTCTTCCCGAACTCGTGGAAGAGGTTGGTTTTGAACTCAAGCTTAGCTTGTGGCTGCTTGGCGCATTCATATTGTTTTATGTGCTCGAGAACGGTATTCATTGGCACCACTACCACCACGTAGCCGAGGAAGACCGGCACCCAGTGGGAACCCTTAACCTGGTTGGTGATGGTTTTCACAACCTGATCGACGGGCTAATTATCGGCGCTTCGTACTTGGTGGATATAAAGTTGGGCTTTGCCACCACCTTGGCGGTAATATTCCACGAAATCCCACAGGAGATCGGTGATTATGCGATTTTAATACACAGTGGTTTTAAGCGCAGCCAGGCGCTGCTGTTTAATTTTCTCTCGGCTATGGTGGCCGTAGTGGGGGCGGTGCTGGCGCTGTGGTTCAGCCAAGCGGTAGCAGGTGCTTTGCCGGCACTCTTAGCGCTTACAGCCGGGGGGTTCATCTACATCGCCACGGTGGACCTTATCCCCGAATTACACAAAGAAGTGCGTTTGGATAAATCGGCCTTACAGCTTTTGTTCCTCGTGGCTGGTGTAGCGCTCATGGTGCTATTGAGTTTTCTTGAGTAGGGATTGACGCGGGAGCGGCGGGTGCTATAGTGAAAAAGCTTAACAATCGGATATTATCAAGAGTAGGCGCGAGGGACCTAGCCCGTTTGAGCGCTTCAGCAACCTGTTCGCCTTGGGCGGATAAGGTGCTCCCTCTAGCCCCAGGTTTACCCGGGGAAGATAATTAATGTATTATTCTTCCCGCCAGGGAAGATTTTTTATATATAACATGCGTTTTGAGCCAAAAATATATACCGTGGAAAGCGTTACCTCAGGACATCCGGACAAGGTCTGCGACCAAATTTCAGACGCGGTATTGGACGAATGTTTGCGGCAGGACCCCACCTCACGCGTGGGTGTGGAGGTAATGGGTAGTCATGGTTTGGTGGTTATAGGCGGCGAGGTGACTACTCGCGCTAAAGTTGATTACGAAGCTATTGCCCGCCAAATTCATACTGAGGTTGGCTATAGCAATGTCATAGAAGTTAAGGCGCACGTAAGTGAGCAAGCTCCGGAGATAGCGCGTGGTGTGGATACGGGTGGCGCGGGCGACCAGGGTATTATGTACGGCTATGCCACGAGCGAAACGCCGGAATTTTTGCCCCGGGGCGTGGTATTGGCTCATGCTTTAGCGCGTCGGCTGGAGCAGTTGCGCACCGTGGGGGAGATCATCTGGCTTAAGCCTGACGGTAAAACTCAGGTAACAGCTGAGAATGGCCGCACGCTCACGGTTTTAGTGAGCGCCCAGCATACACCTGAGGTTGGCTTGGATGAATTACGGTCGGTGCTCACAGCTAAACTCATCGCCCCGTTAGTTCAAGATATGGGGGGTATAGAAGTGCTGGTAAACCCGACTGGTACATTTACGTCCGGCGGTTTTGAGGCCGACGCCGGACTTACCGGCCGCAAAATAATGGTAGATACTTACGGCGGATTGATTCCACATGGTGGGGGTTGTTTTTCAGGGAAGGACCCAACTAAAGTGGATAGGTCTGGTGCCTACATGTGTCGGTTCGTGGCCAAGAATCTGGTAGCGGCTGGTTTAGGCAAGGAATGTCTAGTCTCGGTGGCTTATGCCATCGGCCGAGCCGAACCACTAATGGTTGAAGCGGTTAACGAGAAGCAGGAAAGCTTGAGCGATTACGTACGCCAGCGATTTGATTTTCGCCCTCAGGCTATCATTGAGCGCTTGGGTTTACGGCGCCCCCTTTACCGCGCCACGGCCACCTACGGTCACTTCGGCAAAGCTGGATTACCATGGGAGGAACTGGTGGTTCTTGGGTAGGGTGTTAATTATACTGATGATATGGCCAAACCACAGCAGCTACAAAAAACCGAGGCAGAGTGGCAACGTGAACTGGCGCCGGAAGAGTTCAAGATTATGCGCGAGCAGGGTACCGAGACTCCTTTTACTGGTGAGCACTGGAATAATCACGAGGTAGGTAGGTACTCCTGCCGCGCCTGTGGGCAAGAATTGTTTTCTTCCGCTACTAAATTTGATTCCGGCACCGGCTGGCCGAGCTTTACCGATCCGGTGAATTTGGAACAGGTTGAGTTATTGGATGACGTAAGCCACGGCATGAAGCGTACCGAGGTCCGCTGTAAGCGTTGTGGCTCGCACTTGGGGCACGTGTTCTCCGACGGGCCAGGAGAATCGGGCGAGCGGTATTGCATCAACTCCGCTTGTTTGCGCTTTATTCATGAAGCATGATTCATTTCGGGACTACGTTACCGAACAGCTAGCTGGTTTGCCGCAACTTACGGTGCGGCCAATGTTCTCCGGCTACGGCCTTTATTCAGGGGAGAGGTTTTTCGGTATTATTTCCTCGGGCCAGCTTTTCTTTAAGACTAATAGCCATACCCGCGCTAAGTTCCAAGCTACTGGTATGAAACCGTTCGCGCCCAGCGCCGACCAGGTGCTCAAGAATTACTATGAAGTGCCACCTGAAGTACTGGAGGATAAAGTGGAACTTGTGGTCTGGGCTCAGGAAGCGTCCGGTTTGGGGGTAAGCAACGGTTCTAATTGACTTCCCTCCCTTATAGGACTATTCTATAGAATAGTCCTATAAGGGAGGTGTCATTATTGTGTCATGGAAGTATGAACGAACTAGAACGAACGTTGAAAGCTTTAGCCAATCGGCGCCGATTGGCTATGGTGCGCTACCTCAAGCACGTTAAGCGGGCGAACGTTGGTGATATTGCGGCCGAAGTTAAATTATCATTCAAGGCGACTTCAAATCATTTAGCACGTCTAAGTGCCGCTGAGATAGTTGAATCCGATAAGGTGGGATTGTTGGTTTTTTACCGTTTAGCAGCCCGTTTGCCGCGTGTAGTTAATCGGCTTTTACCTTTCATATAGCCATTGTACTATTCTATAGAATAGTACAATGGCAGAAATGAAATTTATGGCGCGAGTGCTTTGGGTATTGGTGAATTGTAATAGTGTTACCGAGGCCAGCCGTATTGGCCGGCTTTGTCTAAAAGCGCGGTTATCCTCTTGCTTTGACGTTTTTAAACGCGAGCGGTCTATGTACTACTGGCCGCCTAAGTCGGGCCGGACCGAGCAGGCTAAGGGGGCGCTGTTGGTGCTGGAAACCATGCCGACGCATGTGGCTAAGTTGAGACGTTTGGTAAAAGCAAATCATAGCGATACATTGCCTTTTATCGGAAGTATTAAGCTTGAGGTTGAAGCGAGTTTTACTCGCTGGGTTAAAGGAGAGCTGAAGTAGATATGTCCCAAGTGGTACATCGTTTAGGCCAGTCTTACCTGCTAGTGGCGCTCGCGGCGCTGGTATTTGGGCTGACTGTACCGGGCGTGGCTGGATTGCTTTCGCCTTACAGCACGTTTTTCCTTTCGGTGGTGTTCTTTTTAACCGCGCTCAAGGTTGATTTTAAAGAGGTGGCGAGTTACCTGCGCGATTGGCGCATGGTGCTGGAGACCAATGTCTTAATGTTGGTGGCTTTGCCAGCTGTGGTGTATTACGTGATGCTGGTAGCTAAACCGGAGCTTGCCCTGCCTTTTCTCATTTTGGCAGCCATGCCTACGGCCATGGCTGCGCCCTTGATTGCTGAGTTGCTGGGCGGTCGGCAAAGCCTAGCGCTGGTGGCTACCGTTACCACTTCCTTGCTGGCACCGCTCACCGTGCCGTTCGTGCTTTCGTTGCTAGCTGGTGCCCAAGTTGTAGTGCCCTTCGGCAGTATGTTTATCTCCTTAGCCAAAGTGATATTCCTGCCTTTTGCTTTGGCTGAAGTGGTTAAGTACATTTGGCCGCGTTTAAGCACGAAGGTTTCTCTGGTAAGTTCGCCCCTTTCGGTGGTACTGCTGGGAGCCATCATAGCCGCAGTGTCAGCGCGGCAGGCGCCCGCTATTATAGGTTCCTTGTCCGGCGGCCAAACATTACGTTGGCTTGGTTGGTTGATGTTGCTGTTCGCGGCTTTTCATGTCTTAGGTTACTGGGCGATTTTTTGGCGGCCAGTGCGCGACCGCTTCACAATTTCCCTCTGCCTCACGTACATGAATTTTCTCCTGGCCATTTACCTGGCAGATACTTTTTTCCCGCAGGCGGCCGTGACTGTGCCAGTGATTTTGTCGGTGGTGCCTTGGACCATATTTTTGCCCTTGAGCGGATTGGCAGCGCGCAAGCTCATTAAGATCTAGCTTATGGATTTGCAAAGTATCATTATGGCGGCCGGTTACATTGGTATTTTTGTTATTATTTTTGCCGAATCCGGCTTGCTCTTCGGTATAATTCTGCCGGGCGATAGCTTGCTCTTTACCGCTGGCTTTTTGAGCGCCCAGGGCCTCTTCAGTATTGTGCCTTTAGTCGCCGTCTGTTTTATCGCGGCCGTTACTGGCGATAGCGTTGGCTATACTTTTGGCAAGAGAGTGGGCAAGCGCTTTTTCACCCGTGAACGTTCCATTTTTTTCCACCCTGAGAATGTAACAAAGGCCCAGGCGTTTTATGCCAAGCACGGCGGCAAAGCCATAGTTTTGGCCAGGTTTCTACCTGGCATTAGAACATTGGCACCAATTCTCGCCGGTGTAGGGGATATGCACTACCCTACTTTTTTGGCTTACAATCTCCTGGGCGGCCTGCTCTGGGCAGTAGGCTTAACCTCGTTGGGGTATTTTTTGGGTAATACCATTCCTGGCGTGGACAAGTACTTACTGCCGTTGGTGGGTTTTATTGTCATCGCTTCGCTCTTGCCTAGTTTGTGGAAAGTAACTTTCAATCGTAATCATCGTGAGCGTATGAAAACCAGTATTAAGGAGGCTTTGGAAAGGCGAAAGTAGTATGTGGCGGCTTAAGGGAACATGCCCACGGTGCGGCCGGCCTATGCCGGTGCACATACTGCTTTGGCTGCAAAGCTTCGTGGGGCGCATATTGGGCCGCCCGCGTGCGGGTGGCCAGCGGATGATGCTGGTAAAAAAAGCGCTTGAATTTTACGATTCTTACGGTCCGCCCGTTATAGTAGAACCCTTATATCGCGGCGTCAGCCGGCATGCCACCAGTGGCGTGGTGACGCGCAGCGATTTAGTAAAGGCTTTTTACCAGGCTCAGGATGTTTCGCCCTGGGTGGTGCTGCGCAAAGATTCCTCGGGCGCAGGTAATTCATCCACCATACCAGCCAACAGCGGCGTAAGATAGGGGGAGCCGTCCGTTAAGCCAATGTCGTGCAGGTGCTTAAAGGGGTGGCTCTCGGCTGCGAATTCATGGTGGCCTCGTACCTCGCCATCAACAAATAGTCTGACGTGGTACTGGTAGATTACGTCCACTACTTTTCTCATATTCAAAATCTCGTCCGGGTCCACCCAGGCCAGGTAGTCGTTGGTAAAACCAGCAGCCTTGAGGTACGTCCGCAGATCGTTATGGGTAAACTCGGCTTTTAGTGCGCCGTAGAGGTAGGGCTGCCTAAGGTTGTGATTTATTAACCCGAGCGCCACCCAGGCGTCGCGTACGGTGGGGAAGAATGGTTCGAATATTTTCCAACAGAATTTCTTAAAACGCTCAAGCAGTAGGCGCATAGACATTCAGTAAGGGTAACACGTCGCGGAGTACTTTGGTAAGTTCGGGTGTTTTTTGCCAAACAAAGGCAAAAATGGTACATTTTGTTCATTATTATGTCTAAAGTATTTATTAACCAACTATCCGGTTACGAGGGCAAGGAAGTCGCCCTGGCAGGCTGGGCAGCCAATGTACGGTCTTCGGGCAAGATTTGGTTTTTGGAATTTCGCGACGGTACGGGTTTTACGCAGGTAATAGTGGATGCCGGCACGGTTGATGCTGCCAGCTTGAAGGTGGTGGAAGCGCTTACCCTGGAGAGCTCGGCGCTGGTTACCGGTACGGTGGCCAAGCACCCCAAGAAGAATGAGTACGAGGTTAAGGCTAAGTCGGTAGCCTTAGTGGGAGCCTCTCCGGAGTACCCCATTGGCAAGAAAGAGCACGGGCCCGACTTTTTGCTGGATAACCGGCACCTGTGGCTTAGGAGCTCGCGGCAGTGGGCTATTCAGCGTATTCGCAACACCATTATAAACGCCACGTACGAGTACCTGAACCGCGAGGGATTCATAAAGATCGACGCGCCTATTCTTACACCCACTTCCTGCGAAGGCACCACAACCTTGTTTCAAGTTGATTACTTTGGTGAGCCAGCTTACCTGACGCAGTCAGGACAACTTTACCTTGAGGCGGCCATTTTCGCGCACGGCCGTGTGTTCGATTTTGGGCCGGTCTTCCGCGCCGAAAAGAGCAAGACGAGGCGCCACCTTATTGAGTTTTGGATGATGGATGCCGAAGCTGCTTTTGTGGAGCACGAGGAGAACTTACAAATTCAGGAAGCATTAATTTCATATATCGTGGCGGCGGTGTTGGAGCGTAACAAGGTAGAGCTTTCACTACTTGAGCGCGACACCACTATTTTGGAGCGTGTAAAACCGCCGTTTTATCACCTCACCCACACCGAGGCTATTCAGAAATTGCGCGAACGGGGGAGCGATATTGGCGATATGGACGACCTGGGTGCGGACGACGAAACGCTCCTTACGGAACTCTATGACAAGCCGATTTTTGTGGAAAAGTACCCGGCCGCGGTGAAGGCGTTCTATATGAAGCGCGACCCGGCGGACCCCACGCGCGTGCTGAACGCGGATTTGTTGGCGCCGGAAGGGTATGGGGAGATAATTGGCGGTTCGCAGCGCGAGGACGATTACGATGAACTGCTTAAGCGCATGAAAGAGCAAAAGCTCAATATCGCCGATTTCCAGTGGTACTTGGATTTGCGCAAGTACGGCAGTGTGCCGCACTCAGGTTTCGGCGTTGGTTTGGAAAGGCTGGTGGCTTGGATTTGCGGATTGAAGCACGTGCGCGAGAGCATTCCGTTCCCGAGGCTACTTAATAGGTTAAGGCCATGAGACAATTATTGATTAGCACAGTAGTCTATTTATTACTAAGCAGCGCGTTGCCCGTAGGAGCGGCACCCATGATGCGGAGTTATGCTGTTAATGAAGCAACACAACAGTGTGCGGTGTTAAACGGAGGTGATGAATGTTCAACAATTACCTATGATATTCCGGCAGGCTGGAAATACCAGGAGGTTGGTGACGGGAGCACTATGGGTGGTTGTCCCGCAGGTTACCAGCAAGTTTCTTTGGCACATAAAACGAAGCCCCACTGGCAGTTGTTTTGTCTTTTTCCTATACACAGTGGCTCGAGCTATACTTTTAACTACTTTTGGTTCAGAATTGTCGTTCCAGTTGTGTTGTTGGTAATTATTGGATGGCTGGTTTCACGTAAGTTTCATACCGCCAAATAACTATGTCGCGAATTTCTATTTCAGAAGCTATAGGAAAAGTTGGCGAGGAAGTCCTGCTTAAGGGTTGGGTGCATGTGCGCCGAAACCTCGGCAAAATGGTATTTTTTGATCTGCGCGACAGGACAGGCTTAATGCAGGTAGTTATTTTGCCCTCCGCAAGCGAGGAAACGCTGGCAGCAGCTAAAGAAATTCGCCCCGAATACGTGGTGGCGGTTACTGGCAAGCTGCAGGCCAGAAAGGCGGGCAGTGAGAACGATAAATTACCCTCCGGCCAGGTGGAGGTATTAGCCGAGAAGTTGGAAATAATAAACACCGCCAAAACCCCGCCGTTCGAAATAGAGAACGAGGACCGGCAAGCCTCGGAAGAGCTTAGGCTTAAGTACCGCTACCTTGACCTGCGGCACGAGCGTATGGCCAAGAATATACAACAACGTAGTAACGTAATTAGTTACGTAATTGATTACCTAACGAATCACGGCTTTACTTACATACAGACTCCCATGCTGTCCAAATCCACGCCCGAGGGCGCGCGCGATTACCTGGTACCTTCTCGTGTTCATAAGGGCAAGTTCTTCGCCTTGCCGCAGTCGCCTCAGCAGTACAAACAGCTCTTGATGGTGGCTGGGTTCGAGCGCTATTTCCAGATTGCGCCCTGCTTTCGGGACGAGGACGCCCGGGCCGATAGGAGCCCCGGGGAGTTCTATCAGATTGATATGGAAATGTCGTTCGTCAGCCAGGACGATATCCTGGTCATTACGGAGAGTATGTTCACTTCCATGGTGAAAAAACTTTTTCCGGAGAAGCACCTCACCTTCGAACCCTGGCCCAGGCTAAAGCATGCCGAGGTAGTAGAAAAGTACGGTACCGACAAGCCGGATCTGCGCCAGGACAAGAATGATGTTAATGAACTGGCCTTTGTCTGGGTAGTGGATTTCCCGCTCTTTACTGAACAGTCGGACGAGGATTTTTTTCACGGTTCTGGGGCTAGCAAATGGGCGCCATCGCACCACATGTTCACCCGCCCCAAAGAGGAGGACTTGCCGTTGCTAGAGACCGAGCCGGGCAAGGCGCGTTCGTACCAGCACGATTTAGTACTGAATGGTTTGGAGGTAGGCGGGGGGAGTCTCCGGATTCACGATCCGAAAGTTCAGGAAAAGATTTGGGATTTAATAGGCTTTAGCGCGGAGCAAAAACAGCAGTTCGCTCACCTCATAGAGGCTTTCCAGTACGGCGTGCCGCCGCACGGTGGTATTGCACCTGGCTTGGATAGGTTGGTCTCAATTCTGTGCGGCGAGAAGAACATCCGCGAGGTTATTGCCTTTCCTTTGACTGGTGATGTGCGCGATCCTCTTATGGGCGCGCCGGCGGAGGTGAGCAAGGAGCAGTTGAAAGAATTGGGTATAAAAGATATAGGTTAATCTTCATTATAATGTTCGTACGAATGTTACTATGAGAAAAGTATGGTTCTGGTAGGCAAAACTACGCGCCTGCGGCCGGTAAGGCTGAGCGATACCATGATGCTGTATCGCTGGATAAACAACAAACGTTTGAACCGTTTCCTGGGCGTGGAAATTCCTATTAGTTTGGTTAAGGAGCGCAAGAAGGTGCGCGACATGGTTACCAAAATAAAATACACCAAGCACTTCATTATTGAGCGGAAAGATACGGCTGAACCCATTGGCATGATGAGCCTGCACCACATTGATATCCACAACAAGAAGGCCACTACCGGAGCCTACATCGCGTATGAGAAGTACTGGGGCAAGGGGTATGGTTCGGACGCGAAAATGGCGCTACTGAAGTACGCTTTCCTAAAACTCAAACTCAACAGGGTAGTGAGTCATGTGTTCCCGCACAATCCGCGCAGCGCCCGTTACAGCCTAAAGTGCGGGTACAAAAAAGAGGGGCTGTTGCGCCAGAACTTGTGCAAGAAAGGTAAGTTTTACGATTCCATTATTCTGGCGGTTTTAAAACAGGATTGGTTTAAAGTAGCTAAGAAACAGGGTTATATATAACTGTATGCGTCTCTCCCCGTTACAAAAATATCTCCTAAGGGCTTGCTACACTTCTTCGGCTAAAGTAGTGGGGCGGGGTGGCTTTGCCAGGTTTTACGAAGGGCAAAAGTTAAAGCCTAAAGCAGGTGATATGGTGAGCATAATCACCAAAAGTTTGGAATCACTCGTAGATAAGGGGCTTATGGTAGGTTACGGTGTCAGAACGCGGGAGAAGTGGTACATTAAGGAGGTGCGGTTGCTGCCGGACGGCCGGCGCATCGCGCGCAAGCTGTTGGGCGAGCAACAGGCGCTGCCGTTGCGGCTTAAGAAGCAGAGAGTAAATAGTAACCACTAACCACTTATGGAAACCGTACTCAATTGGCTCACGATTATTGGTCGATTCGTCATTAAGTTCTTACCAGCCGAATTTGTGGCCGATTTGGAGCGCACCCTGCCGGCCTGGGCCATTGGCTTGGGTGGGGCCGTTATCCTGGCTTTCATACTAAAATTGGTAACGAGCGTTATTTTTAAGATTATTCTGTGGTTAGCGCTCATTATTATTTTCTTCATTATCCTGCAATCCTTCAACGTTCCTATTTTTGATATTATCGCCAACATCGGTAGCTAATAATTAATCCCCCGTACGCTTATGCGCCACATGAAAATACCCGCCAAAGTTTTGAACTTTTTAAAAAAGAACAAAATTAAGCATGAGATAATTGGTCACCGTACGGTGTACACGGCCTATGATCTGGCGCAAACCCTGGGGCGCAAGCTCGGCGAGGTTGCCAAAACACTGGTGGTTAAGGTGGACAAGGGCCATGCCATTCTAGTACTACCTGCTTCGCGCCAGGTGGATTTTAAGGTTCTCAAGAAGGTTACTGGCGCCAAGAGTGTGGATATTGATCGCGAGAACACCATGGTGAAGCTGTTCAAGATCAAAGCCGGTGCGCTTTCGCCTTTCCACGGACCGCTCTACAAGCTACCGGTGTATGTGGATAGGGCCGTAATGCGAGCACAGAAAGCAGTGGTGCAGGCCGGAAGTTTTGAAGAGTCGGTGCATATGAAAACCAAAGACCTGTTGAAAGCGGTGGAGGGCAAACTGGCGAATTTTTCCAAGAAGAAGTGAGTTTGGTGGCTTCATGTACGAAATCAAGATAGAAAAGTTTCAAGGGCCCCTAGACCTCCTGTTGCAGCTCATAGAACAGGAGGAGCTTGATATTACCGAGGTTTCCCTGGCGCAGGTAACGGATCAGTACCTGGAATACCTTAAGCAAGTGGAAGAGCTGAACCCGGAAGAGGTGGCAGACTTTCTGGTGGTGGCGGCCAAGCTTTTGCTGATTAAGTCCCGCTTGCTCTTGCCTACACTTGATTTGGGCGGGGAAGAGGAGGCCTCGGAGCTTGAGCGTCAGTTACGGTTGTACCAGCGCTTTATAGCAGCCGGGCGGGCGATAGATAAGTTGTGGCGAGCGGGCCACGTGGCCTGGGTGCGCCCAAAACCCCTTATCCTAAAGCGCGAGGAACCAGAAGGGCCACCGCCGAACTTGAGTGTCGATGGTTTGCGGCAGGCTTTGGGGCGCGTGATTGCCGCTCTTGAACCAATTATTAAGCTTCCGCAAGTTACGTTGCTAAAAGTCATTTCTATCACGGAGAAAATACAAGCCCTTAAGGCCATGATCCTAAAAAAGGCGCACTTGAACTGGCAGAGCTTGATTAAGGGTGCTAAGGACAAAACCGAGATCATAGTTTCATTCCTGGCGCTCTTAGAGCTCGTGAAACAACGACAGCTCATTGCCGAACAGTCGGCGCTGTTTCAAGATATTAACCTTACCCGTCTAGAGAACTAGCTATGTCGACCCCCACCCCAATAACCGAAGCTCTGCGCGGCAAGTTTGAGAGTATCCTGTTCGCCGCCGGTAAGCCGCTCGCCCTTAAGAAGCTCGCCGACATGCTCGGGGTAACCGTGGGAGATGTGGAAGCGGCGGCGCGAGAGCTTAATGAACGATATCGCGAGGCCGGGCACGGGTTGGAGGTTATTTTGCACCAAGGTGAGGCCCTTATGGTCACGCGTCCGGAATACTCCGACCTCGTGCGCCAGTTCTTAAAAGTCGAGGAGCTGGGGGAGCTTACCCGCCCGCAGCTCGAAGCTTTGTCTGTACTGGCTTACCGTGGCCCTTTGAGCAAGCCCGAACTGGAGCAGGTGCGGGGCGTGAACTGCAGCCTTATTCTGCGCAATCTCATGATCCGCGGTTTGGTGGAGGTGGTGGGCGAGGATGGCCCAGTACCACACTACCAGGTGACGGTGGATTTTATTCGCTATCTAGGCTTGTCCGCCACCAGTGAGCTGCCGGAGTATGATACGCTCTCACGCGACGAGAACTTGGGGCAGGCTATTGTGGGGATAGTTAGCGAGCCGGCTCCCACCGAGCCCGTGGCCAAGGGCTAGCTGGAAGCTTGGAATTCGCCTAAGCTTAAGTGAGGAGGAACTCTTTCTATGCCCACGACGGCGCACACTAAGCCGCTGGTACTCGCCAATTGGAAGATGAATCTCTCGGTGCAAGAGAGCGTGGTTTTGGCGCGTAATCTGGCGGCGGCCTACAGTAAGCTTAAGCTCAAGGAACATCTGGAACTCGTGCTTTGCCCCACCTTTCCAGCGCTGGCGCCCGTGGCGGAGGTGCTTAAACGCCAAAGTGTGTGCTTGGGCGCGCAGGACGTATTTTGGAAGCCTGTGGGGCCGTATACTGGCGAGGTGAGCGCACGCGTATTAAAAGAGCTGGGAGTTACGCACGTCATTATTGGCCACTCGGAGCGGCGGCAATTTTTGAAAGAGTCCGACGCCATGGTGCAGCAGAAGGTGCTAGCCACCCTGGCTGAAGGGATTACGCCGGTGCTGTGCGTGGGTGAAACTTTTTCCGAGCGTCAGACCGGGCAGAAGTATTTGGTGATTGCGCGTCAAGTTGCTTCGGCCCTGGCGGGTGTTACGCTCACGAGCGGTTTGGGGCTCGTTATTGCCTATGAACCAGTGTGGGTGATAGGTTCTGGGCAGGCGGTGGAAACTCACGAGGCCCAGGAAACAGCACTTGTCATTCGGCACACCTTGCTTGATGTGTTTTCGGAGAGCACCATCGCGAGGCAGGTACGGATTATTTACGGTGGTAGCGTGGACCCTGTCAACATCGGTAACTTCGTGGGCCGAGGCCTGCTCGCCGGCGTGTTGGTGGGCGGCGCCAGTCTGGAGGCCAAGCGGTTCACCAACTTGATGAAGAAACTTTAAGTAGTATGCTTACCTCCGTACGTCGAATTATCACCCAAGCCTATCGTCAGCACCGCTTGGTGGTGGCTTTTAACACCATGAACGCCGAGACCACGTTGGCGGTGGCGCGGGCCGCGCGCCAGGTGGGTGCCCCTACGTTGTTCGAGATCAGCGAGAAGACCATAGTGTACCTCGGTTTGGAAACGGTGGTAGCCCTGGTAAGGGCGGCCAGCCACGAAGCAGGTGGCCGTGTGCCCCTGGGGCTTCACCTGGACCATGGCCGGAGTTTTAAATTGTGTGCCAGCGCTATTCGTGCCGGTTTTTCCTCGGTGATGATAGACGGTTCAGCCCTCCCGTTTAAGGCTAATGTACAGCTGACGAAGCGGGTGGTGGATTTTGCCCGACGACATCGCGTGATGGTGCAAGGCGAGGTTGGTGCGCTGGTACCACGCCGCCGGCTCACACACCTGCGGGTGGCGAGCGAACTTATGACCGATCCAGTACAAGCGCGCGAGTTCGTGCGTTTAACCGGAGTGGATAGTCTGGGGGTGGCAGTAGGCACTTTGCATGGGCCCATAAAGATGTTCCGCAAACTGCCCAAGATAGATTTTAAGCGCTTGCGAGTCATTCACGAATTCGTGCGCGTGCCTTTGGTGCTGCATGGCGGTTCGGGCGTGCCTGTGCCCGATCTCAAGCGGGCGGCCAAGTTAGGGGTAACAGTGGTAAACATTGATACCGAGCTTAGGCTGGCCTATCTGGCGGCCATGCGGCGTGAGCTTGCTCGTCAGCGGAATGAATATGACCCCCGGGTGGTGTTTGGGCCAGTGGTGGCGGCCCTCACAGCCTTGGCTGTTCAAAAGCTCAGGCGCCTGGCGCGTTAAGCTATGGCTTTGGACGCGGTTCTGGGGCTCCTTTTTCTCGGCGGTCTGGCAGGACTTATCGCTTTGGTGGTACGCAAGCTACCGGTACTGCGGCTTACTAATCCTTCTGAGGTGGTTAAGTTCAGGGAGCAGGAGGTGAAGCAGCACCTAGTGGCTGGTCGCCTCAAGCGCCAACTTGTAACTTTAGGCCGCCGTGTAGTAGCCGTCTTCGGCTCGTCCTCGGGGCGTAAGAGAGGCACAGTCAGATCCTTACCACAGCGCCTGGGGGAACTGGGGGAGCATCTGCAACAAAGTATTTTAGAGCGTACTTCGCCCAAACGCACCATGGCCGACTATCTTCGGCGCGCCGAAGAAGCGTTGGCTCAGGAGAAGTACATCCCAGCCGAGGAGGCGTACCTTGAGGTATTGCGCTTGGATCCGCACCATTTGCTAGCGTACCAAGGGCTGGGCGAGGTGTATCTGGAACAGCGTGATTTTGAAGCGGCCCGGGAGGTATACGAGTACCTATTGCAGCAAGGCCGCACCGCCACCTCCAGTCTTGGTTTGGCTCGGGTGGCCTCGGGCCAGGGCAGGCTGGAAGAAGCGCGTGATGAGTATCTGGGCGCCATGCAGCTTACCAGCCTGGCTCAGCCCAGGTTGGAATTGGCACATATACTGTGCGAGCTCGGGGACGCGGCCAGCGCCCTCAAGTACCTTAAGGAGGCTAGGAAGATAGAGCCTCAGAACCCCAAAACTCTTGACTTTTTCATAGAAGTCAGTATATTGAATGGGCAATCAAATCTGGCGCAGGAAGGTTTGGCTGCCTTGCGGGAGGCAAATCCTGAGAATCAGAAGATAGCCGAGTTCGCGCGCGCCATTCGCGAACTTGAACACAAGACAAAACCAAAACGCTCCAAGAGTAGTAAGGGGAGCACCAGCTTTAACTTGCCGACCGGAAGGCGTTAGCCAATACAACTTGCCGTTGTAGCTCAGCTGGTAGAGCAACTCCATGGTAAGGAGTAGGTCGCCGGTTCAATTCCGGCCAACGGCTCCAGGGTGGGTACCGAAGTGGTCAAACGGGACTGGCTGTAAACCAGTCGCCCTCGTGGCTTCGGGGGTTCGAATCCCTCCCCACCCACCAGGTAACAGTAGTTCATTGTTAAGTCGGTCATTGTGAAGCTGTCGGATTTTTTAGCCAGCTATGCTCGCCAGCGTAGCTCAGTGGTAGAGCAACTGTTTTGTAAACAGTAGGTCGTCGGTTCAAATCCGACCGCTGGCTCCAGCATCTTTTTATTTTGATTTTATATTTCCTATGTCACAAGATAACCTCGTCAAGCTTGAGTGCTCGGAGTGCCACCGTATCACCTACCACACCTATCGGAATAAGAAAAAGGTGAAGAACCGGTTGGAAACAAAGAAGCACTGCAAGTGGTGCAAAAAGCACACCCTGCACAAGGAAACCAAGTAGTTTTGTCTGGTTGCCTTGGCGCGTGGGGGCGTCGTTCAGTGGTAGGACTCTGGTCTCCAAAACCAGTAACGTGGGTTCGATTCCTACCGCCCCCGCCAGCATTTTCAAGCCGCTCACCTGAGCGGCTTTTGGTATACCCCTTTACAAATAAGATAGAAAAGACTAGCTTATTCTGTTAGGCTAAGCCTGTAAGTTTAGATCACGATGTACGCTATTATGCATCCTAGAGAAGCCATGGGTATGGAAGGAACTGCACGACAAGAAGAGGAAGTGAGGCGGCGTGCCGATTTCGCCCAACTCTACTCGAATTTTTTCGAGTCTCATAGCAAAGAAGCCATAGCTGTTATTGACTATAATCTTCCTTATCCTAAGGAAGAATTCCTAAAGTTTTTGGTTGAAGAAAAACACCTTCTCTTACACGGTTCTTCAAATCAAAACCTTGAGGTTTTAGCACCCCAACAAACGAACGATGGCGCGAAGGAGTTTGGAAACAAAAAGGCTGTGTATGCGGTAACCGATTCTGTGCTACCCATTTTTTATGCCATTCGAGACCGAACTAAGATACGCGGCGCGATTATAAGTGGTTATGAGGCCGATGCAGAAACGGGGGAGGCCAAGTATGAATTTCGTATGTCTCGAGAAGCGATTGAAGCAAAACCCTGGACACGCGGCGCAGTTTACATTCTAGACCACAGCTCGTTTGCGCAGGGCGTTAATGATAAGGGAGAATTAGTGGACGAATGGGCGGCAGAAACAGCCGTGAGGCCGATTGCAAAGTTGGGTGTCGTTCCTGAAGATTTCCGATTCATAAACGAGATCAAGCCGCTTGATGAGGAATAATTAGACTAGAGTCACACATTTCACCATAATCATGGTTCTAACATCCTCTACAAGAGTTAGCAAAATTTCTTTCAACAATTGTTCGAGCGTCGTTCCACAGGGCCCGCCAGCATTTTAGCCGCTCCACATAGGAGCGGTTTTGGGTATATAATTGATCTTAGTAAATAATTATTAAAGCTTCCAAATTATGACTAATGAAAGCGAAATACCAATTCAAGAAGAAAAAATTAATAATCTAGAAGACGAACTGGATAATATTATAAGAGCCGCGGAAGAAGTAAATGATAATGAAGTGGTTGATAGGTTAAATAAAATTAGTAATATTATTTCTAACTACCAAATTGAAGATAAAGATAAATTAATTGTAAAGTTAGAGCAGCTTAAAAAAGTAATTCAAGCAGCTGATTTTCAAGAGTCCTATAAGGTTACGGCGGAATTTTTGGTCGAGGCAATTAGAGGTCAATTACTGGTGAAGCGAATTTGATCATCCTCCACCACCTTCAACCAAATTGTGTTCTAATATTGTTTGAACATCGTTCCATAAGACCCGAATCTGAAACTGTCCATTTTCGGACAGTTTTTGGTATACTAAAATCATGGATATAATTCTCGGCACTTCTTCAAAGCTGCGTTTTAGAGTTATGGAATCTTTAGGAATACCTTTTCGGGTAGTACATTCAAATTTTAATGAGGAAGAGACGAAAGCGGAAGATGTCAAAGATCTCGTTGTTGCAACAGCTAAGGGTAAGGCAGCCGTGTTGGCGCCGCAGTACCCAGATGCCGTAGTGATAACGGCTGATTCAAATAGTTTTTTTGAAGGTAAAAAGTATGGCAAGCCGGCTTCACGTGAGCAAGCCAGAGAATGGCTTCTTGCTATGGCTGGTAAACCTATAGATTTTTACACAGCTCTAGTAGTTACACACCATACATTAGGTAGGCAGACAGTTGACCTTAATCACTCACGTTTTATTTTTAAAAAGTATAGTGAAGACTTAGTGGAGAGATACCTAAGTCAAGTTGATCCCACCGCTATGTCTATTGGGTGGGGACCAGAAGGATTAGGCCAAGAATTTCTTGAGAGATTTGAGGGAGAGTCTGGCGCTGAGAGAGCGTTGCCACTTGATACACTTACACGTAGGTTAAGAGAATTTGGTATCAAAGTTTCGTAAGTTATAGAATTCAACAATTGTTCGAACATCGTTCCACAAGGCCCGCCAACAATCCCTCAGTGATTTATTGAGAGATTTTTGTTATACTTATCCAATGGCATTAGTAACCGTTTGCAGTAAACCATTTTCTCCATGGCTCGGGTAAAACTTACAAGTCCCCGTGTTGTTTACATTTCTACATACATCCCACGCAAATGTGGAATTGCAACTTTCACTAAGGACCTAACCAACGCCCTTAACCTGCTTAATCCAGAACACCTGGCAGAGGTAATTGCGCTGGATAACTCCGAGGGTGAGCAATTGGGGTATCCATGGGAAGTCAAGTACCGTATTCGCCAGCAGGAGTGGCCAGATTATGACCGTGTTTTGCGTTACCTCAACAGGAGCAACGTTGATTTGGTCGTCGTGCAGCACGAGTTCGGCATATGGGGCGGGAAAGACGGTGAATTGGTCGTAAAATTTTTGGAAAAGTTAAAAAAACCGTGTGTGGTTGTGTTTCACACGGTGCTATCTAACCCTGCAACGCACCAGCGAGAAATTATGAACTACCTGTGCCAGCGCGCCGGTGCGGTTGTGGTTATGCTGCGGGCGGCGGCGGATCTTTTGCGGCGTGAGTATGGTGTGGACCCGAGTAAGGTGGCGGTCATACACCACGGTGTGCCAGATTTCCCGCGCCAATCTCCCGATGTGGCAAAACCAGAGCTTAAGCTTGAGGGGCACATAGTAATGTCGAGTATTAATCTGTTAAGTGAATCTAAGGGTATAGAATATGCCATTGCGGCTTTACCTCCCGTGGTGGAAAAATTCCCGAACTTTCTGTACTTGGTAATTGGTGAAACCCACCCCAACGTACGCCGTGAGGAGGGGGAACGTTACCGTGCGAAACTAGAACGGTTAGTACAAGAACTCGGGCTGCAATCATCGGTTCAGTTTATTGATAGGTACCTCTCGCTAGCTGAGCTGGTGCGCTATGTTCAGGCCAGTGATTACTACGTTACGCCCTACTTAAACCCTGAACAGGCAGCCTCTGGTTCACTGGCCTACGCAGTGGGTGCTGGTAAGGTTTGTATATCGACTTCGTATTTTTATGCGCGCGAAATGCTGCGAGGCGGCAGGGGTATTTTGGTGCCCTTCCGGAATAGCTCGGCCTTAAGCCAGGCACTCCTCGTACTTTTGCGACAGGCTGAGAAGAGGCATTTGCTTGAGCAACGAGCGTACGCGCAGGGCCGTCTTATGACTTGGCACCGTGTGGCGCTTAACTACCTTGAGATCTTTACCTCTGTGTTAGCGCAGCCTCCATCTTCTCCGATTTCATTCGTTGTTCCACCTACGCTCGATTACGTTCGAACGTTAACCACCCGGTGGGGTATACTTGAGCACGGTGCGTTTAGAATTCCTCAGGAAAGCGAAGGCTATACCGTTGATGATAACGCGAAAGCGCTCATTGTAGCGCTCTGTCGCGGGGACCGTTTTCTAGTTCGCTGCTACCTTACATTCATTCTGCAAGCCGAGCAGAATGGACTTTTGTACAATGATCGGTCAGCCATCGGCGATTGGCAGGGGGAGCCGGGTACCGGTGATTGGTGGGGGAAAGCTTTTTGGGCAGTAAGCTGCCTGGTTGCTGTCCGACCTAGCCCGCTCCTATATAAGAGGGGCATTCAGCTACTCACCAAGATGTACCAACACTTGCTTAATCTGAGTTCACCCCGGACAGTGAGTTATGCATTGCTTGGACTCTGTGTGTTGGAAGCAAATCAGGTGGCGGTGCCGGGTTTAGGGCATAACCTTAAGGCAATCGTTGATGATATGGCTAAAAAGCTTACTACCATGTTTACCTCGGTAGCTAACAATAATTGGCAGTGGTTTGAAAATTATCTTACCTATGACAGTGCACGCTTGCCGCAGGCTCTCTTAACGGCCGCGCGCGTTTGTAATAATAGTGATATGCGTGCCGTAGGCCAGCAATCTTTAGATTGGCTAATGCACGAGCTCTTCGACCAAGAGCGAGGGTGCTTCTCGTTCATTGGCTGTAATGGTTGGTATTTCCGTGGCAAACTTAAGGCCATATTTGATCAGCAACCAGTGGAAGCTGATGCGGTGGTGGAAGCCTGCGTAGCTGCGCACCGTGTTACGAAAGATGAAAAGTACCGTAGCCTAGCTGAAAAAGCCTTCGCCTGGTACGATGGAGACAATATATTACACCAAAGGCTCATTGATAGTCGATCAGGTGGTATTTTTGACGGATTAACGCCCTCGGGTCGAAACAAGAATCAAGGGGCTGAATCGGTTTTGAGCCACCATTTAGCTTTCTATTCGTTGCAGAGTGCAAGTGTCCCCGCACTCACCTATATAAGTAGTAAATTATGGTAGTGCAATTAGAACGTTTTCCGACCAATCCACTCCTCATGCCCACCACAAATTGGTGGGAGTGTCGAGCTGTTTTTAATGCCGGAGTAACTCAGCATCAAGGTAAGGTGCATCTGCTGTATCGAGCGGTGGGCAAGGATGGCGCGTCGCGGTTCGGGCTGGCAGTTAGCCGCGACGGCGTGACCATTGATGAACGGACATTAGTACCAACCGTTGAGCCGGATTACAATGACCCGTATGAGTGGTGTGGATGTGAGGACCCCCGTATTACATTGTTAGACGGTACCTACCACGTTATCTACACAGCTGCCTCCCTCTACTCCCATTCGAAGAAAATTTCGTACACCGCCCCGTGGCGCACGAGGGTGGCTCGCTTAACCACAGTTGATTTTAAAACGTTCGTACGTCATGGTTTGGTTTTTTCTGACGAAATAGACGACAAAAATGCTGCGCTGTTCCCTGAGCAGATAAACGGTAGGTACTATATTTTTCACCGCCGCGATTTAGCTGTGGTGTTGGCGTCGTCGACCGATTTGCAGCATTGGCAAGAAGAGGGACGAATACTTGAGCCAGCTCATTCAGGCTGGCAGAACGATCGCGTTGGCATTGGTGCCCCGCCGGTACTTACAGAGCTAGGTTGGCTGGTCATGTATCATGCGCGTGACAGTCAGGGTGTGTACCGGTTGGGCGCCCTGGTGGTGGATGCCCATGATCCTCGTCGTGTGGTAGCACGGCTAGCTGAGCCACTGCTTGAGCCGCGTGAAGTCTACGAGCGCGTGGGGGTGGTACCAAACGTCGTATTTACGTGTGGTTTGGTTGAGCTTGGTGCAGACTACTTCATCTATTACGGTGGGGCTGATAAGGTACTCGCCGGGGCACGCATCGCCAAGGCCACTCTCCTCGATGCCCTGCGTCGGTCCCCTGCCTTGGATAGCAATATTTAATAGGGGAGCGGGAGGCAGGCTCCACTAAGCCCCTGCCAATAAAATACCCGGTAGAGGTTGATGCCACCAACGGGATTGTCCGGTGACTGTAGTAGTTTTAGCTCTTACGGCCGAACTGTTTTACAATATGTAGTATGCGCGTAGTAATTAACCCCGAAATCGCCAGGTTAGAAGAGAGCGCTACCCTACGAGTAAACACCGAGGCCAAGCGGCTGCAGGCCGCTGGCATTAATGTGATCAATTTAACGGCGGGGGAGCTTGATTTTTCCACGCCCAGCTACATACGCACAGCGGTAGCCAAGCACTTGAGCGAGAACCAATACACCCCCACGCTCGGATTACTTAAGCTTAGGCAAAGGATTGCGCGGGCGGCCAGCCATACGTACGGCAGGGTTTTTACCTCAGGGCAGGTGGGCGTAACCGCCGGTAGCAAATCTGGTTTGGTCGAGATGTTGCGCATTGTGGTTCGCCGAGGCGACGAGGTTATTATACCCGTGCCAGCCTGGGTTTCGTATGAGCACATGGTGCGCCTAGCTGGCGCCAAGCCGGTATTCGTTCCGCTCAACAGCCGGTATGACCTGGACGTAGAAGCCATCGGCCGTGCCATACACCCGCGTACGCGCGCCATTATTATAAACTCTCCGCACAATCCCACAGGTGCTGTGTTCAGTACTACGAGGTTGCGGCAGTTGGCGCGGCGATTAAAGCGCACAAACGTGCGGGTGATAGCCGACGACGTGTATCGTTCACTAACGTTCGGGTGGGTTAGGCTACCCTCGTCGGTTAAACTGTTTGGGACTTCAACCGTGGTGGTGAATGGGTTTTCTAAAAGCCAAGCGCTCACTGGCTGGCGCATAGGTTACGTATTGGCCCAGCCTGAGCTCATTGCCGCCTTGGACAAGCTCCAGGGCCACACGAGCGGTAATACTTCTTTGCCGGCGCAATACGCGGCTTTGGCAGCCCTCGCACGCGGCGAGCCCACTCAGGCTTTTTGTACCGAATTGGCCGCCCGTCTGAACTTAGTGCTTAAGGGTTTGGCCGGCTTGCCGGAAGTATCGTGGGTGCAGCCGCGGGGTGCGTTTTACCTTTTTCTCAACATTGCCAAGTGCGATAAGGATGATGAGCGGTTCTGCCGGCGCCTCATCCAGGCGGAGCGAGTTATGCTGGTGCCGGGTTCGGCTTTCCGGAGTCCTGGGTGTGTGCGGCTCTCCTTAGCAGCTTCGCGTATTCAGCTTTCGCTTGGCACAAAGCGCTTGGTACGTTTTATCCGTAGCTACCGTGTCTAACACATTCATGCGTCGCATCCCTGTTACTACCGCTACGCAGCACCCGGATAACGCCGGTGCGCCTTATTGGGAGCGCGATGGCGATGGTTTTGTGAGCGTACAGGAGGAGGTAACCGAGTGCGTGTCGGCTTTCCGTGACCTCGGGGTGGATGAGTTCATGTGGGATTGGGAAGGTAAGGATGCGGACGAGGCGGTGGTAGATAAGCTGCTTACGCGGACTTATAACCTGTTTCGTCGTCGGCGGTTGGGGCGCGATATTTTCTTGACCTTTCGCATACCGAACGTGTGGGAGGAGAAGGGGTACAGTCTTTTGCGCGCCATGATGGCTATTGTTACCGCGGAGGATTTGGCGCGGGACTTGCGGTTGGCCGCCCGGCCGGTTATAGAGGTGATCTTGCCCATGACACGCACTGCTGACCAGTTGGTTTACATTCAACATGCCTACCGCGACCTGGTTAGCTTTAAACGTCGCACCTTTACGCACCGCGAACATCATAATATACCTTATCTGGGGGTAATTCCGCTGGTGGAGGGCGTATTAGACCAACTACGCATTCCTGAACTGCTCCGTGAATACATACGCAGGCACGTTCGTTTATTCAAACAGCCTCCGCCATACCTGCGAGTCTTTTTGGCGCGGAGCGACCCAGCTTTAGTTTCAGGGCTCGTGGCTTCGGTGTTGGCCACGCGAGTCGCGCTGGCTGACCTAGCAAAATTTTCCCGTGAACACCACATCCCGGTGTATCCCATGATCGGAGTTGGTAGCTTACCGTTCCGTGGTGGGCTTACCCCTTTTACCGTGCCACAATTTGCTACTCAGTACGCCGGTGTTCATACTGTCACAATTCAATCAGCTTTTAGGTATGATTTTCCTCTGCCCCGCGTGCGGGCCGCGTTGCAAGAATTGGTCCGTCTTTTGCCAAAAACCAAAGCCATGCCGATAGCCTCGGCAGACCGGCCGCACCTGGATAGAATTGTGGACAAGGCTAGCCGCGCTTACGTGAGTTCTTTGGCGCCCTTACTACCCCTATTGGCGCCAGCTTTTGCTGCTGTGCCAAGTCGGCGTGAGCGCAGACTACACGTTGGTTTACTATCATACAGCCGCCAGTTAGGTAAGAAGGCTTTGCCGCGCGCTATCACCTTTGCTGCGGCTTGTTACAGTTTGGGTTTACCTCCCGAGTTCATTGGTTTGGGGCGCGCACTACAATCTTTTAGCCCAGCTGAACTCGTAACACTGGAGCGTTACTACGGCAATTTGCATCGCGATATTTCTTGCGCCGCCCGGTTTTACTGCCGCGAGTCAGTGAGTATGCTGGCGCGGCGCTGTGCACCGCTTAAGCGTTTAGTACGGGAGATTGAGTATGCTGCACGTCTCCTAAACATTACTTTAGGGCCGCGTACGGTAGTAGAACAGGAGCACGCAATCCTTGCCCGGCGCGTAGCTGCGAGCCTCAAGCATCCGCACCAGCTGAGCCGCTTGATTGCCCAAGGAGGTGTTCTGCGGCACAGCTTGGGTTAGGGTGGGGAATCGTTCATAGCCCCTTGACAGCCTGCTTGAATTAATATATTCTAATAATTGAATATGTTAAGAGAAAGATTTGCTAAGTTAACCCTTAATTTTGATTGACTATGTTGTTGCTTAAACGATACCGTTGGTTGTGTGTGCTTGGTGGTGAGGTATTGTACGTCCTCTGCCTTTTGGGCGGTTTTCTGCCGTGGCGGAGTGCGCGTGGTACTGAGCTCCACCATGCCCTCTTGGAAACGCTGCCAGGTTTTACCTGGATCAATCTCAGCAGCGTGTTCCTGGGCGCTTCCTACGTATTCGTGTTTGCGTGGTTGTTCGGTTCGTACATGGTTTGGATGCATAACTCAAGCTTGATTAAGCCTGAAAAGCAGTAGCCAGGCATCTTCAAATTTTTCATATGCACAATCACGGCAACAACATTAGTTCCGGCGGTCACGATTCCAAGATAATGTGGATGATGATGCTGGCATGTTTTGTTCCCATTATTTTTTTGGTGTTCAGTGGGGGAGGAGAGGGTCATAATTCGGTTTGGTGGCTACTTGGCGCTGGGGTGGTCATGTTAGGCATGCATGCTTTTGCTATGCGCGGTCACGGTAGCTATGGGCATCAGGGTAACGCCGGCGCAGGTGTGGCTGGCAATCAGCCAGTGTTTCCCTCTACCGCCAGTCAAGCTTATCCCAGTAATCAGCAGCCTGTGGTAAATTCTGACGCTACGAAAGGTGGTCATAAGCACGGCTGCTGCTAGTAATACCCTATCGTTCGCACGGTAATGCCATGTCTTACAAAAAACAAATCTTAATTGCTACTGTGTTAGGCCTGTTGGCCGCAACTGCCCTGCTTACTATCTATGCAGTGGTGGTGGTTGCCGTATCGGGGTGGACGTTTGTCGAGCGTCAATTTATCTCCACTTGGTACTTTGTAGTCAGTCTGGCGGCAGGTTTTGGCATTCAAGTTGGTCTTTATGCTTATCTTAAACAGCGAATAGCCGCCCAGCACACCAATGGTAGGGTGGTAGTAACCTCAGGCACTACTTCCACTGCCGCTATGATCGCTTGCTGCGCCCATTACTTGGCGAATGTGGCGTCGCTGCTGGGGATTGTTGGTGTCGTTAGTTTTATTGGCCAGTACCAGCGTCAGCTGTCTTGGGTAGGCATACTGTTTAATCTTGTTGGCATCATTTATCTCGTGAGTCAGCTTGCTAGTTTCAGAAAACACGTACCGAATGTAGATCATGGCCAGCTACTTACCGTGTGATATGGTATTTATATGAGCGTACGAGTTTTTTCAAAGCTTAAGCCGATTATCGGTATCGTCCTCCTAGTTGGGCTATTGGGCGTTGGCTTAGTAAGTATCTGGTACATGGGCCACAATACTACGGAACGACATGGTTGTGTTGGCTTAAGCGCCGCCGCGCCGCCCTGCTTGGCTCTGGCTGATATTACAGAGTGCTTGCGTGTTCATATGGGAGTACTCCAGGCGATTTCACAAGCCGTTCCAACGTACGTTAGCCAGTTACTCCTCTTTCTCGTTGTAGCGGTCGTACTATGGTTTAGGTTTAAGTGGAGAGGAAGCGAGCCTGATGCGCTGTCCCGGCTCCGTTTGCGATTGCAGAAGTTCATGGCTCATCTTTATGTTTTACCCGAGAAGATAGGGCAGTGGCTCATACTTCATGAGAAGCGCGACCCAGCACCAATTGGCCTAGTGGTGCTGAGGGTTTTACCTGTATCGATTACCTAGGTTACTGTACCTAGCTTGAGGCATAGGTTCCCGCAGCGCCACGATACGGTGGTGCTTTTTAGTATTTATTAGAATAACCTATGACGCATCGATCACATCATCGCTCAGCGAGTAATTACAGGAGCACAACGTGGATGGTTGTTGGCGTAGTCGCTGTTATGCTCCTGGCAGTGGGCGCGGTTATAGCCTTTTCGCCACCCTCTGCCCAAAGCCAGAAGTCCACAGTTTCGGACAGCGCCTTAGTAGCGCCGGAGATGTCGTATGATTTTGGCACCATCTCTATGGCGAATGGTAAAGTAACTAAATTCTTCAAGATCAATAACTCTACGCCAGCCTCTATCACCGTGCGTAAGTTCTACACCTCGTGTATGTGCACGAGCGCTACGTTGGTCTTGGGGGATAGGCGTGTTGGCCCGTTCAGTATGGAGGGCCACGGGGGTCCCATTCCAACCATCAGCGAGGAGCTAGCTGCCGGCCAAGAAGCGCAAGTCGAAGTAACGTTTGACCCGGCGGCTCATGGCCCAGCGGGAGTCGGGTCTATCGCCCGCAACGTGTTCGTGGAAACAACGGACGACAAGAAGCTCGTCTTCGAAATTAAAGCCCAGGTTACGCCGTAGCGGTATGAAGTACCGAAAGCTCACACTATTCATAGCCCTCGCGCTCGTCGTCTTCGCCATTCTGCTGTTCCTTAAGTCTTCCAGCAGCGCTACGGCCGTTATTTGGAACCTATCAGCCGGCGGAACAAAGCTATTTCCCCTGGTCTCGTTGGCCGCGCTCATTGATAGCATCAATCCGTGTGCCTTCTCCATCCTACTTCTCACCATAGCCTTCTTGTTTTCCCTAGGTACCTTTAGCCGCGTACGTATTCTGCAGATTGGCGCTACCTACTTGTTCGGTATCTTCGCGGCTTACCTTGCTATTGGTTTGGGGATCCTACAGGCTCTCCACCTCTTCAATACCCCGCACTTCATGGGCAGGCTCGGCGCGCTGTTACTCATCGGTCTAGGCGTCATTAACCTGATTAACTACTTTTTCCCAGCCTTTCCATTGAAGCTCCAAATCCCGCGTGCGGCCCACAGCAAGATAGCCGAACTGATGCATAAAACGTCGATTCCAGCCGTATTCCTCCTCGGGATTCTCGTAGGCTTGTGCGAGTTCCCATGCACCGGCGGACCGTACCTCATGGTGTTGGGATTGCTCCATGATGCTCAAACTAAGTTGCGCGGAATCGGTTACCTCCTGTGGTACAACTTACTGTTTGTGTCGCCCTTGGTGGTTGTATTGCTGCTCGCTGGCCAGCGTACAGTGCTGGAAAAACTGCAGGCTTGGAAACAAGATAATCTTAATGCGGTCAGGCTATGGGGCGGAGTAATTACCGTACTGCTTGGTCTGTTTATCTTTTATATGTAGAACTTATGACTACTATTATTAATCAAAGCGAACTAATCAAAAAAGTTAACAAACTGAAAGCTTCTGGCACCGTAGATCTATCTACAGAAGAAGACCTCAGCCTGGCTATCATGAACCTGGTGAGCCTGGAGGAGCATTTCTTCTTTACGGCACAGAAAACAAATAAGCCAACTTACCTTGATCTGCTTAGTCAAACCAGGGAAATCAGAAAATCACTTTTGGCGCGCATGGTGCCCCAAAATGAGGGCGAAACCTGGTGCATAGCCAAGCACCTCTTGGCCGCCACTATGCGCCTCATGGAGGTTGGCACCAAATTACATTCGGATGGCAAAACCGACGAGGCTAAACTCATGTTCGATAGAGCTTATGAAGTGTACTCGCTGTTCTGGGCTTTGCGCTTGAAACTCATTGATCTATCAGGTGTAAAAAAGGTCGGTGTACAGCAGCTCAATATCCATGACGCTGGTAAAACAGCGATACCTTGGAGTAAAGAAGACATTGTCAGCAAACTGGTCGATTGCTGCAATGAGTAATTCTAATCGTTAATTACCTTACTTATGTCCATGAAATATTCTTTATTACAGCACACAGTTGGTCGGAGCCTGGAGCTAATCCTCTTGCTCGTGGCCGGTGGGTTACTCTTGCTGAATCAATGGCACATGGTAGCAATGCATAATTTATTACCAGCTGCGGCGGTAGCCGCGGGAAATAGTAGTTCGACCGCTGTGGCATCACCTTATAGTGGGAGCACTACCGCTGGTGCGGATATGCTTCCCCACGGTATGCCAGAACGCTACGGTGCAGAACTCGGGGTGAATTTCGATGATGCCGCCGCCGCCATGCCCATCTTAGAGAACTTTGACCGTGGTTCCGGAGCGATCACCTTAACTGGTGATCTCCAGCAGCGCTACATTTCTATCGCTAGCCAGACTTCCTGTGAGTTTTGCTGCGGTGCGACAACGCTGGTGTTTCCAGATGGTAAACCCGCTTGTGGCTGTGCACACTCAGCTGCCATGCGAGGGGTAGCTCTCTATTTATTACAGCAGTACCCCGAGATGACCGATGTTGAAATACTCAGCGAGGTGAATAGATGGAAAGCTGCCTTCTTCCCTGGTCCTACGGCGCAGAAGGGCGGCTCGGTTTCCGCTCAGCCTGCCAGCGCATCAGGTTCGCTCCCGTCCCAGGTAGGTGGTTGCTAGTAATTCCTTAATTCTTTTTCTCTAAATTTACCAAACCTATGATTACTCATCACCATACTCACGAAGACCAAACGCCACAGCCAGAGGTCTCAGTTGAATCAGAAGTTAGTATCTCGGTACCTGCCGAGAGCGGCGTAATCTCATTTAAGGTAAACCGCCAGACGCTCGTCGTATCTGCGCTCGCCATGCTCTTGGTTATATCGGTGTTTGAAACCATTGAACTTACACGCCTCCACCAGGCTTTGGGCACTTGGCAGACACTACCAGCTGCGGGTGCTCCCACTGCCGTCGCCGCCCCAGCGCCAGTCTCAGGCGGAACAGAGCTGCCATCCCAGGTGGGTGGTTGTTAAACACGCCGTGTATGAAGTGGCTATCTAATGTAGTTCTCGTGGCAGTGCTCGACGGACTTATTGTACTGGCGGGGGTACGGTTGGCGACTTTGCTAAATAACGTGCCTACGGTTGTGGCACGTGTGAGCACGCAGCAAGAGTCGGTTCGTCCCGCTCGGCTGGACGTGGTTGTGGTAGCAGATGGTACCTGCCCCACCTGTACCAGTACACAGCCCTTCCTTGATGCATTGCAGAAGCAACAGGTGGTATTTAGTACTATCAAACAGATTGACGGTACCACAGAAGAGGGTAAACGCTACTTAGCAGAGCAAAAGTTGGAGCGTTTCCCCGCAGTAGTGGTAAGTGGAGAAACCTCACGCAGTTCCGGGCTTGAGCAATTCCTAACGCAGACCAGTACGCGGGGTGAGAGCCAGTTTAACTACGCTGTGCCAGCCCCTTACCATGAGGTAACCAGCGATAAGGTACGCGGGATCTTTCGTGCTACCTACCTCGCTAGCTCAAACTGCAGTGGCTGTTATGATGTTACGGGGAACGCTGGAGCACTTAAGAACCTGGGTGTGAATGTCACAGAAGATAAGGTAGTAACGGCTGAAAGTTCTGAGGGTCAAGAATTGATTCAGCAGTACAAGATCCGTTACCTACCTACGATTATCTTAGTAGGAGATCTAGGGGTTTACCCAGGGTTACAAGAAGTATGGCCGCAGGTGGGTAGCAAGGAAGATGACGGCACGTACATTCTGCGTGATGGCGTAAGGTTGATGGGTACTTACTACGATCTACAGTTACAGCGCGCGGTAATAGCTCAACCTAATACATCATCTCCTTAACTCATATGTCAAAGGTTGAAAAAATATTATTCTCACTTCTGAGTTTGGTGCTCGTACTTGGAACAGTCTGGGTACTCCAGGGGTGGCAGAATTGGGGGAATTTGAACACTCTCGGTACACTTGGTGGTCAGCCGCTCAACTATACCCAGGCGAAGCAGGCCGAGGATCCATCAAATCCATGCGCTACACCTGCTGGTTACACGGATGAGGAATGGCGCGAACATATGAGCCATCACCCAGATCAATATCAGCAGTGCTTGGGCAGCTGATACATAGGGTGGTTGCGACCTAGTTCGTGTACCTCCCACCCCAACTCAACTCTTTCGTGAGATAAAGACGAGTATTAATTTGGACCAAGTCTTGACATTGTCGGCTCGGCAATGTATTCTGATGATTGAATATGTATCAAGTCGTTTTCCGCAAGCATGCCGGGTTACTTAAAGCTCTAGCCAACTCCAAGCGTTTGGAGGTTATTCACCTACTACGCCAGGGGCGGCTAACCGTTTCCGATATGGAGCGTATGTTGGGGCTTAGGCAGGCCAACCTATCGCAACACCTTATGGTGTTGCGGAAGTTCGGAGTGGTGCGAGCAGAGCGGAATGGGAAGGCGATGTACTACCGTTTGGCACACCCGAATTTCATGCGCGCTTCGGACGCGATACGTGAGGTATTAATTCAGAACATGGGCGGCGCTGCCGCCCGCGCGACAGCCCTACTCACCGTGGTGAAGGATCCGATGTGCGGCATGCGCTTAACACCCGTATCAGCCGCCGGCCATGTCAAGGTTGGTAAGCGCACGTACTACTTTTGCGGTACGGGTTGCGCCAGAGAATTTAAAAATCACCAGCACTAGCTTATGCCAAAACGAACATATCAAGTTCAAGGCATGCATTGCGCGGCCTGCGAGGTACTGGTGGAGCGGGCGTTTAAGCACGATCCATCGGTGGCGCGCGTGAAGGCCTACCAGTCGGGGTACGTTGAGGTGTGGGGGCAAGATGAACCCAATCTCATAGCTGCTAATGAACGCTTAGCCCCGCACGGGTATCGGGTACAGGTCGGTCTGGGCGCGAACAAGTTTAGTTTGAGGCGTTTGGGTGGTATCGCGCTTATTATCGTGGCTACCTATGTACTGTTCCGTAAGTTCAGCCTGGTGCCGAATATAAGCACGGGCGAAGACCTTTCCTTGGGTGTGGTGTTCGTGATGGGCCTGGTGGCCGCGGTCTCAAGTTGCATTGCCGTAACTGGCGGGTTGCTGGTGGCATTGTCCACCGCTCATGCGCAAGCTCACCCCGAGGCTACGGGCTGGCAAAAGTTCAGACCGCATGTATTCTTTAATATCGGCCGCGTATTTTCGTATGGTATTTTGGGTGGGGCGGTCGGGCTCTTGGGCTCGGCCTTGGCGCTCTCACCAGTGTGGAGCGGCACAATTACCTTACTGGCTAGCTTGGCCATGGTCTTCCTTGGTTTCCGCTTGCTCAATCTATTCCCCAGCTTGGCCCGCGTTACCTTGCGTCCTCCCAAGTTCATTGCGCACCGTTTGCATGATGCCGCCGGTAACCCCCGACCGTGGGCACCTTTTCTCTTGGGAGCCGGTACATTCTTCCTACCCTGCGGGTTTACCCAAGCGCTCCAGCTCTACGTGTTAACGCGTGGGGATGCCGCGGCAGGAGCTTTAACTATGCTGGTGTTTTCGCTCGGCACCTTACCGGCTTTGGTTGGTTTGGGTGCTGTGACGTCGTTTCTGAAAGGACGATGGCAACAGGCAGTGGCCATGGTGGCGGGTGCGGCCGTGGTAGCGCTCGGGTTCATGAACCTGGGCTTTGGCCTTACCTTAACCGGGCTCTCGGCCAAGGCTGCCACCGTGCGGGAGAACTTTAAAATTACCCTAAGCCGGCAAGGTGTAGAGGTTGCCGATCCTAACGTACGCCTAGAGAACGGCGTACAGGTGGTGGCGATGGATGTGGTGGCGCGTGGCTATTCGCCCAATCGGTTCACTGTTCGCGCTGGTGTGCCGGTGCGCTGGGAGATTCAGGGTGTTAATACCTACGGCTGCCAGAGCGTTTTACAGTTCCCAGCCCTCAATCTTACCAAGTACATTAAACCAGGCCTGAACGTGGTTGAGTTCACACCCCAAGGCGCTGGTCAGCTTCCCTTTCACTGCGCTATGGGCATGTATACCGGTAGCTTTACCGTGTTGCCAGCTGAGGGTGAAGCGCGGGCGGCGCCGGTTACCGTGTCGGTCGTTGGGCCGTAGCTGCTAACTCTTTGATTTCTACCTAAACTAATACCCTATGGCTATCCAGACTGTGCAATTACGTATTCATGGTATGAACTGTGCCAGCTGTGTGGCGCATATTGAGGACGATCTTAAGGCGCTTCGTGGGGTTCAGGAGGTAAGCGTGAACCTGGTGCTAGAGCAAGGTAGGGTGAGCTACGATGATACAGTCCTGAATTTGGAGAACATCACGGCCGCGGTGGCCAAGGCTGGCTATCATGCGGAGCCAATCGGTAGCGAGGTAAACAATCCCGGACACCGACATGAGCACGATACTGGTGGTGGCGTTCCAGACCATACCGCTCACGTAGCGGTCGAAGGGGAGAGCGCAATAACGCGCCGTTTTCACAAAGTGCTCGCGGCGGGGGTGCTCACGCTAGCAATCGTGGCACTGGGTATGGTGGAGGTGCCCTCAGCAGATATGCTTATGTTGCTCCTAGCCCTGGGTGTGCTCTACGCCGGGCGCGAGTTTTTTCAAGCTGGGTTGCCCGCCTTGTTGCGCGGCCGACCGGATATGGACACCCTGGTTGCCCTGGGGGTCGGTGCGGCCTTTTTGTACTCCGGCGCGGTAATCCTGTTTTTACTTGGCGGCGATGAGTACTTCATGGATGTCGGAATTATTACCACTTTTATTCTCTTAGGCAGGTACTTGGAAGCGCGAGCCAAAGGCAAGGCCTCGTCCGCCATCCGTGAGCTCTTGCAGTTGGCTCCTAAGATAGCGCACCGCCGTGGCTTGGAAGGTGAGGTGCAGGATATCCCCACCGCCGAGGTTCACATCGGTGATCTGTTGGTAGTGAAGCCGGGTGAGCAGGTGCCTACCGATGGAGTGGTTGTGGAGGGTACTGCCACATTGAATGAATCTATGATTACCGGTGAGAGCATGCCGGTAGATCGTTCGGTTGGAGGCGCTGTTATTGGTGGTACCATCAACAGCAGTAGCGTCTTTGTCATGCGGGCGCAGAAAATCGGGGCCGACACCATGCTGGCTCATATTGTCCGCTTGGTGCAGGAAGCGCAAATGTCCAAAGCGCCCATTCAAAAGTTGGTAGATCGCGTGTCGCAGTACTTTGTGTGGGGTGTTCTCACAGTGGCGGCACTAACCTTCCTGGTTTGGTATGCAAAGGACGGCGCTTTGCCGCCCGCTTTTGTGGCCACGGTGGCAGTGCTCATTATTGCCTGCCCCTGCGCCCTGGGGTTGGCGACGCCTATTTCGTTGGTGGTGGGTACCGGGCGCGGGGCACGGGCGGGGGTGCTTATCAAGCGTGCTGAAGTACTGGAGAAGTTAAAGCGGGTTACTGCCATGGTGTTCGATAAGACCGGCACGCTCACACGCGGCGAGCCGGAAGTTACCGCCTGGGTGGAGCTTACGCCAAGGGCGCGGGAGCACTTGGCGCAAATTATTTCGCTGGAGGCGCAGAGCGAACACCCTTTGGCAGGAGCTATTGTGGCGTGGGGTAAGCGCGAGGGCTTGGCACGGGGCGTCTTGATAAGCGAAGTGAAGGCAGAGCCTGGTCGCGGCATCGTTGGCTATTCATCTGGTAGCACGTATCGCGTTGGCAGCGCGCGTTTTTTGCAGGCCGCCGGTGTGGCGGGGGTGCAAAACGACAAGATTCAGGAGTACGCCGGGCGTGGGTACACTGTGGTTGTGGCGGCCAAGGATGAGGTACTGCTTGGGTTTTTTGCCATTCAAGATAAATTAAAGCCTTCCTCAGCCGCGGCGGTGGCTGCCTGTACCAAGATGGGTATTACAACCATAATGTTAACCGGCGACACTTTGCCAGTGGCAAAGGAAATCGCGCGGCAGGTTGGTATTAAGGAGGTTAGGGCGGAAGTGCTGCCGGCTGACAAGGTAGCTGTAATCAAAGCGCTGCAGGAGCAAGGTGAAGTGGTGGCGATGGTGGGGGATGGTATTAATGATTCACCAGCCTTGGCTCAGGCCGATGTGGGCATAGCACTTGGTACCGGCACGGACATTGCCATGGAATCCGGAGATATCGTGCTCGTGAAGGGTGATCTCCATAAAGCCAGCGAAGCCATTATGCTGTCTCGGGCCACGCTCACGAACATTAAGCAGAATTTATTTTGGGCCTTTGTGTATAACACCGTTGGAATTCCTGTGGCGGCTCTCGGCTTCCTGAATCCGAAAGTGAGCGCTCTGGCCATGGCCTTCTCGAGCGTGTCTGTGGTGGTGAACGCCTTGCGCTTGCGTCGGGTAAAGCTAACATAGCTGCCGTGAGCATGGAGAGTGGGGCACCGTTTACCTTAGCCCTGTTTTTCTGCTATGCTGGAAATTAGAAAGGAAATCATCTATATGTCCCGACACTATTTGTTGGCGGTTACCTTGGGCGCGGCCCTTATTCTTGTTGGCGGGCGTTGTGCGCCCGAACCTGTGGCTCCGGTATACCCAGAATCCACCTCACCTGCTACGAACGAGCCTGCGGCAGGTTCGGGCGAGGGGGAAGACTTAGTGGGCGTAAAATTCGTAGCGTACGAGAACCGTGTGCAGGGGTACACCATCTTGCGGCCGGACAATTGGTACTGGCGTCACTATATCAAGAACGAGATTACCGGGAGTAACGAGGGTGTTGTTGATTACTTTATTATCGATTCCAAGCCGCTACCTGGTCTGGGGAGCGAATATCTGGGGCAGATAGTAATTGAGGTATCGGAACGGCCGTTGGCTGATTACGCTGACGCCGTGGGTGGGTTAACAAAGTCCGTGGCTACCGTGGGAGGAGAGTCGGCCAGCCGGTACGCCGGGAAGCGCCAGAACGCAGGCGGCGATGGGCAAGCGGTTGTTGAGTACCAGTTCAGTACAGCGGGTAAAACGTTCCGGCTTATTTTGGTAACTCCAGCTGCGAGTGCCAGCGCCGAGGATATTTTTGAGCAGGTGGTGGCAAGTTTTAAATTTAAATCATAACAGCCTAAGCCCTCGCCGCCGAGCGTGATATGTTCAGCGCCGTTCATTGGGCGACGTTGGGGATTTTGGTATTTCTCGCCCTGGTGTTGCCTGTGGCGGTGTTCGGCGGTGCGCCGTTCTTGCCCACCTCCCGTCGTAAGCTGGCCACGCTACTGAAGTTAGCCGCCCTGGCTCCGGGGGCACGGGCGGTTGACTTGGGTTCGGGCGACGGAAGGATAGTGGCGGCCCTGGCGCAAGCAGGTTTTGAGGTTACCGGGTACGAGGTGAACCCCTTACTGGTATGGTGGTCGCGCTGGCGTTTGTGGCGCCAGGGCCTTGGCTGGTCCACGGTCCGGCTTAAGGATTTTTGGTCCGCCAACCTGGCGGAAGTCGATCTGGTAGTGGTGTTCGGTATTGGTTCCATGATGCCCAGGCTGGCAGCCAAGTTGGCTGTCGAACTTAAAGCCGGAGCGGTGGTTATTTCCAATGGTTTTCATGTGCCGGGTTGGCGGGCCGAGGCGCATGAACAGGAATTGTACCTGTACCGTGTGGGTAGTGGATTGTCGGAAACTTTGACTCACGGTACACTACAGGCAACTATGCCGAATAATAAACGGCCACGCACCGGAGTAGGATTCACGCTCATCGAGGTTTTAGTGGTCATAGGCATCATTGGCGTCTTAGCCACCATGGGCGTGGTAGCCATGAACGTTGCTCGCCAACGTTCGTACACCACGCGAGCGCAAGCGGATTTGCGTTCACTGCGTAACGCCATAGCGCTATTGGAATCCGATACCTATAAGTGGCCGAACGGTTGCCCGTCGGAAGAGGTGGCCAATCCCGAGGTAAATTTGAGCACCACCCAAGCCGGCCTTATCCCCTCGCCGGTTATTGGCGACCAGGGTGATGGTTGCGAGTGGGCGCAAGAGGACCTAGATAGTTGGAAGGGGCCGTACATTGATAGGGTTCTCGACCCCTGGGGTAATCCGTACTACTTTGATCCTGATTACCGGGCGTACGAAAACTGCGTCAGTCAAACGGCTCACACTGAATCTCCGGCGGTGTTCTCTTTTGGACCTAATGAGGCAGGGGTGAACGCCTATGATTGCGACGATATATTTTTAGAGTTGAACTAGTTATCAGGCAGGGAACCAGGCCATACTCTTGACCCTGTGGATTTCCCCTATTTTAGGGGGTTTGCTATACTAGCGGTTGCTAATTATTTAACCGAGAGGAGCCTATATGGCCAAAGGTATGAGTAAGTCTCAGGTTCTCTCCGCTCTGGCGGAGAAGACCGGCCACAGCCGCAAGGATGTGGTGATGGTGGTGGAAACGCTAGTTTCCCTGGCCTACAGCGAGGCCAAGAAAGTAGGGGAGTTCACCATTCCAGGCCTTGGTAAGCTCGTCAAAAAGCAGCGGGCCGCCCGCATGGGCCGCAACCCTGCTACTGGTGAAGCGATCAAGATCCCGGCCAAGACCGTGGTCAAGTTCCGCGTCGCCAAGGCTGCCAAGGACGCAATCCTTTAGTACACACCAGTCGGGTAGTCGCCCACTACCTCGTCTGAGCTTCTGCTGCCCTCCGATCATGCGTCGGAGGGCTGTGTTATACTTGTGGTTAATATGCCTGTCACAGCTACCGTAGCGCTCCTCCTGGTGTTGTTTTACCTCATCGGCAAGGCCGCTGACGTGGTTATGGTTAACGTAAAGACTCTGGGCGTTAACCTAGGTATACGTCAGTTCTGGCTCGGCTTGGTACTGGGTGTGCTCACCAGCATGCCTGAGCTCACTGTGGGTGTGCAGGCTTCGCTTGTGAACGTGGGGCAGCTCTCGTTCGGCAACCTTATGGGTGGGGTAGTGGTGTTGCTTGGTCTTATTGTTGGCGTGAGCGTTGTAGTGGATCGCGGTCTCGATGTGGCAGAGAGTTTTCGTCACCGTGAGCTGGTACTGATAGTGACTTACATTAGTCTGCCGTTGTGGTTTATGTTCGACGGCGCGCTTACCTCGTTCGAGGGGTTGGTACTAGTGCTTACCTACGGCCTGTGTGTGTACTACCTCATACGCACAAACACTTCTTCTCATCCCGCGCTTAAACTGGAGGGTGGTACTTCTAACCTTAAAGTGCTCTGGTTAAGTTTGCTCGGCTTGGTGGCGGTGGTGGTAATGGCCAAGTTCATTCTAGATTTGTCGTTGCCTCTTATTCAACAGCTCAATATTCGTCCATTTTTAGCAGGGTTGCTCTTCTTTTCTCTGGGGACCAATTTACCAGAGCTCACCTTGGCCTTTCGTTCTTGGCGGGGTGGCGCACGGGACCTCTCATTTGGCAATTTGATCGGCAGCGCCTTTGCCAATTCACTCGTGGTTGGCTTACTAGCGTTCATTAAACCTATGCAGCTGGCGGTGGGCGCACCGTACTATGTTTTTGTTGCTGTCTTGGTGGGGCTACTCGTGAGTTTTGTGCTGTTGGCCTATACTGGTCGTCGTCTTACGCCTCGCGAAGGCTGGGTGTTGATAGGTTTCTATGCTCTGTTCTTGTTTACTGAGATTGGTTTGAGGTGGTTGTAGCCTATGCCGGGACCAGCCAGGTTTGGTGGAGGAGAGCCTTCGTTTTGGTGGGGGGCGGCTACCTCGTCCTATCAAGTGGAGGGCGGCAATGTCTGGAGCGATTGGTACGAGTGGGAGCACAGACAAGGGCTTGAGCAGTGCGGCCAGGCCGTGCAACACTACGAACGATTTGCCGAAGATTTCCGCTTGGCCAAGAGCTTGGGGCAGAACGCACACCGCTTATCCTTGGAGTGGGGCAGGCTGGAGCCGGAGGCGGGTAATTGGAGTGAGGAAGCCATTGCCCACTACCACCAGGTATTTAACTCGCTTCGTGAGTGTGGGCTAAAAATATGTTTAACCCTGAACCACTTCACCTTGCCCACCTGGTTGGCACGGCAGGGAGGGTGGGAGTGTGCGCAGGCTGTGCCGTATTTTGAACGTTACGTGCGCCGGGTGGTGACTGAGTTCGGCGACCAGGTTGATCTGTGGCTTACCATTAACGAGCCGTTGGTGCTGGCTACCGAGGCCTACCTCTATGGTCATTGGCCGCCAGCCGTGCGTTCTCGCCAGCGCATGCGCAAGGTGGTTGAACGTCTGTCTGAGGCGCACCGGGCTGCCTACCGTATTATTCACGAATTGTTGTCCCAAGCTCAGGTAGGCTTGGCGCACAACTTTCTCTCTCTTGCCCCCTTGAGAGTCCGGTTTGTGCTGGATCAGTGGGCGGCGGAGCGGGCCGATTGGTTCTGGAACCGGTGGCTTATGAATTTAACCGCCGGTTGCCACGATTTTATTGGCCTGAATTACTACTTTCACCAGCGCGCTCGGCTGAGCCTGAACCCCAGACGCGGGTGGGTATCGTTCGCCGATCCCAAGAAGCTTGGGCATGAGGTTTCAGCCTTGGGGTGGGAAGTGTACCCCGAAGGTTTAGATGATCTGTTAAGGTTCTCCTGGCAGCGCTATGGGTTGCCACTCTACGTTACAGAGAACGGTATAGCGCCGGTGAGCGAAGCACAACGTACGAATTTTCTTGAACGTTCACTGGCTGCGTTGTTGCGCGTCAAGGAGCAGGGTGTGGACGTGCGCGGCTATTTTTATTGGTCGCTTATGGATAATTTTGAGTGGGATAAGGGGTTTAGCCCTAGGTTCGGGTTGGTAGCAGTTGATCGGCAGAGCTTTGTCCGCACGCCCCGCCCCGCAGCGGAGGTGTATGCTACTTACTGTGGGCGAGACAAGCTTAAGCGAGCGGGCCTAGAGGTGTAGGCTACAACGGTGTAAACTATCTGTGAACGTTATGGGTTGGATTGGTTGGGCTGCCATTGGATATTTCTTTAATGCGATTGTCGCCATTGTCGACAAGTCGCTTTTAAAGCGTGAGCGCCTGGACAACCCGGCCGTTTATACGTTTGCTATTTCCTGCCTCGGGCTCCTGGCGCTTGTGCTGGTGCCTTTTGGCTGGCACAATCCCTCCTTGCTCGGTTGGTGGTATGGTTTGGGTTCTGGTGCCTGTTTCACCGCCGCGCTTTGGTCCTTGTTCACCGTCCTCAAGCAAGGGGAGGCTTCGCGCGTGCCGGCCTACATTGGCAGTTTGAACCCACTCTTTGTTTTTGGGGCTTCGTTCTTTCTCATTGGCGAGCGCTTGGAACCTTCGCAGGTAGCGGCCTTCTTGGTACTAGTACTGGGTGGGTTCTTAATGGTAGGCGGCCCGGGCGGGCTGAGCGTGCGGGCACTCGTGTTGGCCACAGCCTCGAGCGCCTTATTCGGTTTGGCCTACGTGTTCCTTAAGCTGGCCTTTGGTGAGGTGAGTTTTGTGACTGGTTTGGTAGTTACACGCTTGGGTGGTTTTGTGAGCAGCTTGGCACTCTTGGCCATTCCCGGCACTTGGTCCTCGTTTGGTCATATGGTGGGCAAGACCTCGAACGGGCTTAGGTTTAGCTTTATGGGCGGGCAGGCAGCTGGGGCCTTGGCTGGTGTGCTAAATAGTTACGCCGTTTCGCTGGCGAGCGTAACATTAGTGGAGGCGCTCCAAGGCATGCAGTATGTTTTTATCCTCTTGCTGGCAGTCTTGGTGTCATACCGCTGGCCCACCTTATTCCGTGAGCAATTCTCGGGAGCGGCGCTCGTGCGTAAGGTTCTGGGCACGGTATTAATCGTAGGTGGGCTGTGGTGGCTAAGTTGGTAGCATTATGCGGTACCTGATTTGGATTGTAGCGGTGCCGCTTGCCGTAACTGTGCTGATTGGCGCGGTGCTAGAACGGAAATTGCCGTTTACGTCTTCCCCTCGCTGGGTGATAACATTTTCGCCGGCGCACGCACGGTACCTGGGGCTGGAGCCGGGGGAGCTGTTCAGTAATATCATTCGCGATTTCTCCCCTTCCCACCTGAGGTTGCAAGCTAACTGGAATGAAATCGAACCCGCGCCAGGAGAATTTACTTTTGGCGAACTCGATGGGTACATAGCTGCCGCGCGCGCGGCCGGGGCAACCGTTACCTTGGCGGTGGGTAGGAAGTTGCCGCGTTGGCCCGAGTGCCACGACCCGAAGTGGCTGGCAGAATTAACGCCGGACGAGATGACCGAGAGGCAATTTAAAATGGTTGAGGCGGTGGTGGAGCACTACCGCGTCGAGCCCGCTATTACCCGCTGGCAATTGGAGAACGAGCCGCTTTTTGCTTATGGCACGTGTTTGCAACCCAATACGCATCGGCTACGCCAGGAGATTGCCTTCCTGCGTCGCTTGGACCCAACCCGACCCATTATGCTCACCGATTCAGGCGAGCTGTCCTCGTGGTGGGAAACGGGCCGTTTGGCGGATGAGCAGGGCGTAACCTTTTACCGGGTAACGTGGAACCCGGTCTTTGGGTATTTTAGTTATCCTTGGCCAGCTTACTACTATCGCTTAAAGGCGGCGCTTATTTCCCCTTTTGTTAAAAAAACCGTTGTGAGCGAGTTACAGCTTGAGCCCTGGGCCCCCCGCGGCCCACTCTCACTCTCTTTGGCAGAGGCTCAGAATTCACTAAGCCTGGAAAGGTTCAACGACAACATAGCCGTGTTCCGGCGTACTGGTTTTGAGGAAGGTTTTTTGTGGGGGGTGGAATGGTGGTATTATGCCAAAGATAGTTTGGGCGAACCTGCCTATTGGCAAACAGCGCGGGAGCTGTTTAAAGAATAAAGGTGCCATATTGTTAAAGGAGGTTAAATCGGTTTTATTCAAGTATATAAAAAGATTCCACCATGGTGAAATCTTTTTGTCTGGTCGGGGTGGTGGGACTCTGTCCTGGGCAGCGCCGAAAGCTACGCTCGCTCGCTTTCGGCGTCGCTCAACTGCTCCGCCCAGGGTGGTTTGTTTCGCTCCTGCCCTTCAAACCCCATGTTAACAAACAAAAAAATGCTTGACCACAAAGGTCAAACATTCTTTCGTGGTCGGGGTGGTGGGACTCGAACCCACGGCCTCAGCGACCCGAACGCTGCGCGCTAGCCAACTGCGCCACACCCCGATGCAACAGAGCACCAGCTAGCCTAGCAAAATCTAGCTGCTTTGACAACGGTAAGGTGTGGAATTGGCGTGGTATACTTAACTTTATGGAACTAGGAGTAGCACCAGTCGGTATTCACGCCTCTGGTATAAAACGTCGCTTGTGGCGCAATTCTTGCCTGGCGGCCGGAGTGGTTTTTGTGTTGAGCTGGTTGTATCAGCTCGGGGTCGGCGATACCGTGAGCTGGTTTATGTTCTCCAAAGCGTTGGCGAGTACGGCTGGCGTACTCATTGCCGCTTCTTTCGTCCTCTCCGGCTTTTGCTACTACTTTGATTTTTTGGATACCAAGCTTGGCTACCGCAAGTACCTGGGGCTGGTGGGTTTTTATGGGGCGCTGGCGTATTCGGTTTCGCTCGTGCTCTTGTACCCCGAGCGTTACAGCTGGGGCCTGTGGCAGTACTGGAACGAGCCGGAGGTGCTTCTGGGGTTGGCGGCCATGGCTATCCTGGCTGGCATGGCGATAATCTCGAACACCAAGATGATGCAAGTCCTGGGGCCGGCGCGCTGGCGGCAATATTTGCGTTTGGGGTACGTAGCCTTGGTGTTGTTCGTTATTCGTGCTTATCTTATGGAGCACGAAGTGTGGTTGGCTTGGCTGGCGCAAGGTACCGGCCTACCGCCGGGGAGACTGGTGCTATCGGCCATTGATTTGGGTGTTATTGGTTTGCGTGGTTCAATGATCATAAGTCAGTTTGTGCGTAAGCGTAACCAGGCTCAGGCACCAAACCAATCTTCCCCGCATCATTTACTTGGTGGTCGGGTGGTGCTTTGGCTTATAGTGGTGGTGGCTGTTGTTTTGGCCGCAGGGTATTACAGTTACCACTACCTGAGCTTGCGCCCTGTGGTGCCGCCGGCATTTGTTCCTGTAGCGCCCGGCGAAACCGCGGAAACACCTGAACAACCTGCTGAGCCTTCGTCCTCAGCACCCCAACCCACCTCGGACCCCGCGCTATCGTTCCTTAAGCTTCCGCCAGGGTTTGTAATTACCGTTTTTAGCGATGAATGGTCTAGCCAGCGCGTGTCCGCACCTGGTCCCGGTACTGGCCCCAGGCTTATGACGGTGCGCGGCGAGGCTGTGTACCTCGGGGTACCGCGCGAAGGCAGGATAGCAGTTCTGAGGGATACCAATGCCGATGGGCGTGCTGACCTGGCTACCACGTTCGTGAGCGGGCTCAAGCGGCCGCACAACATAGCATTCCAAGGTAATACCGCCTTTGTGGCGGCCGAGGATGGCGTGTGGAGTATGCGCGATGATAATCAAGACCACGTGGCCGATGATGGTTCAGTGCAGCGCATCGTGCAACTCCCCACTGGCGGCCATTGGACCAGGACCGTAAAGGTGATTGGCGATAAGCTGTACGTAGCGGTGGGCTCGAGTTGTAACGTCTGCCACGAGCAAGACGAAAGGCGAGCGGCCATAACCCGCTGTGAGTTAGACGGCAGCTCGTGCGCCACTTTTGCCAAGGGCCTCAGGAACACGGTTGATTTTGTGGAATATGAAGGCGTTATTTACGGTACGGATAATGGCCGCGACGAGCTCGGTAATGCTATTCCACCTGAAGAGGTGAACGTTATTCAAGAAGGTGGCAATTATGGCTGGCCTATTTGTTACGGCGACCGGGTGCACGATTCTGATTTCGATAAGAATGTGTACATTCGTGATCCTTGCGCCGACAGCCAGGCGCCCTTAGCTAAACTGCCGGCCCACAATGCGCCCTTGGGCTTAGCGGTGTACACGGGGAGCGAATTTCCTTCCCAGTACCAAGGTAACGTGTTTGTGGCGGCCCACGGTTCATGGAACCGTCAGCCACCCGACGGGTATAAGGTTTTTATGGTCAATCGTCAGAGCGGTGCGGTGGAGGATTTTGTTACTGGATGGTTTCAGGGTAGCACGGTGCGCGGCCGGCCCGTGGGAGTGGTAAACTACCAGGGTGGTTTGCTCATCTCGGATGACACAGCCGGATTTATCTATCTGGTGCGGTACGCACCGTAGCTTTCAGTGACGGTGGAATTCTATGTTTGAGAACGTCAACAACCAAGTGACCCGGCGCTTACAGCAGGATATGAATAGTGGGCCTGCTCCAGTGGTTACCGAGTCTGCCCCTCCGTCAAGGGTGGAGCCTGCCCCGGTGTTGGCAGCCGAACCTGCTCCGCCGCCGACAGCTACTCATGCCAGTAGCGAACCTGCCGCGTTCGTGCCCGAGGTTTTCACTGCGCCAGTTTCGCTCGCTACAAGTATGAAAGGGTATGGCGGAGTGGCTTGGCTGGCCCTGGCCGCGACGGTTCCCTCGGTTGTATTCTGGCTGTCGTCCGCTCTGTATGTGGCCGGCTTTCGGGGTTTACTGCTTGTTCTGGTAGCTGCAGTGCCCTTTATTCTCGTAGTAGTCTTGAATGTACTGCTGCCGTTGGCCGCTGTGGCGTTGGCCTTGTTTGTTTTGGTGCGTACCGAGGCGGATGCACCTGGCCGCGGCGTAGCTAAGATTACCTTATTGTTCTCAGGCGCTTGTTTACTGGCGCTTGGGTGGTGGCTGGCGGTAGAAGCATTCTAATTCTATGTCAGCACCAGTTCACGTGGGAGTTATAGTGGACGGCAATCGCCGCTGGGCAAAGCGGCAGGGCTTGCCTACCCTGGAGGGGCATCGGGTTGGCTATGCCCGAGTCAAAGAATTAGCGCGCTGGCTGTTCGACCGTGGGGTTAGGTGGGCGAGCTTTTACCTATTCTCGCGCGAGAACTGGAATAGGTCCGCGGAGGAAGTTAGTTATCTTATGGCTTTATTGGAACAGGGCTTGGCCAATGATGTAGCGGATTTTAAGCGCGATTCCATACATTTAATGTTTGCCGGCGGCAAGGAAAAGCTATCGCCACGTTTACTTAAGCTTATGGTAACGGCTGAGCAAGAAACTAGAGCTGGTACCAAGGGTACGGTAGTGGCATGCATTAACTACGGCGGTCAGCAGGAAATTGTGGAGGCAGTTCAGCAACTCGCTCAAGCAGATAATGATTTATCAAAGCTTACAGCTGAAAAATTAAAAAGCGCTCTGAGCACGGCAGAGCTTCCGCCAGCCGACCTTATTATTCGCACCTCAGGCGAACAGCGCTTGTCCAACTTTTTGCTCTGGGAATCGGCCTATTCCGAGCTCTATTTTACGCCTACGTTGTTCCCTGATTTTAACGAGGTTGAGTTGGATAAAGCTTTGGCCTGGTTTAGCGACCGCCAGCGTAGGTTTGGCACCTAAATTGGCTGAGAGAGTAGAGGTTATATTTTCGGCTGGCATTTGTACTAACGTGTTAACACGTTAGTACAGAGTTAAGGCCGCTTAGTGGTAATTTGTGAAAATTAAAAAAAGGATTTCCGCCAAGGTAGTTGGAAATCCTTTAGAGTTTTTTACTGTTTTTTTATTCGGTGGTAGGTCCAATTTTTAATCTCGCTCCAGCCAGTTATTAAGGAGGCTATGGCGAATATTAACAGCATACCAAATATTATTGCCGTACCAGTCTCGTATCTCTCAATGAGTGAGAGGCAGGCAGTTAATATAAAACTGATTGCTAGCATGCCGGTCGCGTATCTCCAACTCCGCCTGAGTTTTGTCATTAAGTAGGTAACGACCGCCCACAGAATAAAAGCTAAAATTGCAGCGTCATAGGCTATGTACATTTGGGTTGTACTATTGAACTTGTTATATCCACCCGCAAGTATAGAACCTACAACAACTGCTATAGCTAGAGGGCTCAAGAAGACCAGTAGATCAAGCGAAAAAACGCCCGCTTTCTTGAATGATTTTTTCATTTTTTACTCCTCAAAGATTGTTTATATTTTGTTTTTAATTTATTTAATTCCTTCATTCCCACTACCCTGAAGGAGAAGTGGTGTACCTTTGCCCGAAGGCCAGTACACCGGACGATTGGCTCGTAGCCTAAGGTTAGTGTCCGCCCCTCTGGCGGGAACCAACCCGTAAGCTGCTGCCAACCGCTTCTCCCCTCCATAGGGTGGTGGGAACGAAGCACTGCTCTTCAAGTTGTTAATGTTCAAATCATATAAACATACATCAAAACTCTGAATTTGTCAACCCTTGAGGAACCAAGACTGTTTGGGGGCTGGGTTAAGAGTGTTCCATGAGCTTAGTATTTGCCGCCCTGTCGGAGGCTCAGTGTAGAGC
>JAUYKG010000034.1 GCA_030700105.1 Candidatus Veblenbacteria bacterium | reverse complement strand
GTCTACTGGCAGCCGTAGCACTAACTACAACTTGCTCGGCCAAAGAGTCTGTAAAAAACCAAGTAAGGCAGGCAGTAACATTAGGTAGCGTAGCCCTGGCAGCAGGCCTAGGGTTATTGGCTATCCACCTTGGAATAGCTGTTCAAGGTTGGCTGGTTTTCTTTGGGCTCGCGTTACTTGCGGTGGGCTATATTTCCATGCCCTACCGGACGAAGTGGGCTCCAGCCATAAGTGTTGGCGCCCAGCTGACAATTCTAGGCGTAGGCATGTACCTTATCGCCCTGCAATAAAAAATTGAAACCGTTCTGTATTAACAGAACGGTTGATTTTTATCCGAAGGGGTTGGTTTGACAATAAATTTATTGAGTGCTAAAGTAGCACAAAATAAAAAAATGTTTCACAAAATCATAGAGGCAACTTAAAAATGAAAAAATTCATGAAATATCAATTTCTTCAGACGATTATTATTCTGTTTGTGTTTATAATGAAGTTTGAGCCGGGCAAGGAACTTACCGCAGGATTTGCCGCAGGATTTGCCGGCATAATCGCAGCTGTAGGATTGGCAAGTTATTATCCCGCGATTACCGACAATGACAAGCGGCTCGTAATGGCATACTTAATTAGTAGTGCAACAGCTGGTATGTTGGGGGCATTCACCGCGTTAGGATATTCACTGTCTAGCTGGCTAGTAATTGGATACATCGCTGCACTATTGGTCGCTATTTCTTGTTCTCCACTTTTTTTGAAGACGCGATATGTAGTGTGGACTTTCACGATACAGGTAGTAATCCTCACACTTGGTGTATATGGCATTACAAAGTTGCCTTACTCTTGAGGAATAGAAAATTGAACCGTCCGGATTTAAAATTCGGGCGGTTGATTATTTAGGCACTTATAGTACCATTAGTTCCCCAAAAACGCCGTTCTCTTATTAAAAAGGGAACGGCTGTTTGTATTCCTAATATTCTAGTGGAGCTTTTTCACGACCGGCCCGAGCTCAGTATCATCTACAGTAAAACCGAGTTCCTTAATACGGATACGAATGTCGTCCGCCTTGGCAAAGTCCTTGTCCCGGCGTATGCGTTCGCGCTCTTCCACCAGAGCTTCTACTTCCGGTGGCATGGTAAGGGTGGGCACGTCCTTTAACCCCAAGCCCAGCACCTCATCCATTTTCAGCAAGCTCTGCTTTTTGGCGCTGTTGGGGTAGCTTGATTTCATAAGCTCCCACACAATAGCCAGGCCTTGTGGGGCATTAAGATCATCGTTCAGAGCGGCCTTAAACTTTTCCTCGTACTCGGCACAACCTACGGACGGCTCGCCCATAGTGGCTACTTTATCCTGCAAATTCTGCAAGGCTTTTTGCGCTGACAGCGCGGCTTCCAGAGAGAAGTTTAATGGCTTCCGATAATGGGTCATTAAGCAGAAGTAGCGGTAGGCGAGGGGGGTAATACCTTCTTTGGTGAGCCAATCAAGCGTGAGCAAATTACCTTCACTCTTGCCCATTCTTTTGGCATCCACTACTAGGAATTCGCCGTGTAGCCAGTATTTTACAAATGGTTTGCCTGTGGCAGCCTCACTTTGCGCAATCTCGTTCGTGTGGTGTACGGGGATGTGGTCTATCCCGCCGCAGTGAATATCGAACGTTTCCCCGAGGTACTTCATACTCATAGCCGAGCACTCTATGTGCCAACCTGGAAACCCCACGCCCCATGGTGAATCCCATTCCATTTGCCGTTTTTTTTCTGGCTCGCCCGCTGGTGGAGAAAATTTCCACAGTGCGAAATCGGTGGGGTTGCGTTTTTCGGGATTGGCTTCCACCCGGGCGCCTTCCTTAAGTCCTTTGGCATCCAACTTGGCCAGCTTGCCGTAGTCTTTCAGTTTGGCAGTGTCAAAATAAATACCGTCTGAGGTTTTGTAGGTTAACCCCTTGGCCTCAAGCTGTTGTATGAGCGCGAGTTGCTCGGTAATATGATCCGTAGCTTTACACCACACATTGGGTTCCAGAATATTGAGCTCGGCCATGTTCTGCTTGAACATAGTGGTGTAGAATTCGGCGATTTCCCACACGCTCTTGCCTTCGCGCTGGGAGCCTTTTTCCATTTTATCCTCGCCTTCGTCCGCATCGCTCGTGAGGTGCCCCACGTCCGTTATATTCATAACATGGTTCACCTGGTAAGCGTTCATGAGCAGTACGCGCTTTAAAAGGTCCTCGAACAGGTAGGTGCGCAGGTTCCCAATGTGCGGCGGAGCATACACAGTAGGGCCGCAGGTGTACAGACCAACCTCACCCGGCTTAAGCGTGGTAAGTTCTTCTTTTTTCCGTGTGAGCGTGTTGTAGAGCGAGAGGGCCATACTGTTTATGCCTTTTGTCGCCCAGCGTAGTGCAACTTAAGGTCGTTAAGGTGCTGTTCGCGTCGGCTGGTAATGGCGTGGGGGTTCAGAGTGAGCTCTTTCAGTAGATCGCTCATACGTTCGCCGGAAAGGTAGTGGGGGAAAATAACATAAGTGGCGCCGGCAGTGTAGAGCGCTTGCGTATCCTGCCAGGTGTCGGCCGTAACGTACACTGGCACCTGGGCGCCGCGCTGCGCCAGGTCTTGCAGCAGCAACTGGTTGTCTTTAAGGTCGGGTACGGTTGAAATTACCAGCCGGGCGCGAGTCAGTTGCCCCCGTTCTAGAATATCAAGGTCGTTTATATCCCCATATAGGCAGTTTATGCCCTGGGCGTTGAGACGGGCTACGGTTTCCGGGTCGAAATCTATCACTAAGAGCGGCCACGAGAGCGTTCGTACGGCGTGCATGAGCCGTTCACCCAGCCTGTCGCAGCCAAAAATAACCACGTGGTTGGATAGTTCACTGGTCTGGGTGGCGCGTTCGGTTACCTGTTTGCGCTCGAACCAGGTAAGGTAAGGCGCGAGCTTGCGGTATATTGTTTCGCCGTAGGTAATGAGGTAGCTGGAGAGCGTGATGGTGGTAACACCTACCAGGGTAACGAGTGACACCTCGGCGCTTCCAACATGCCCCAGGTTTTTTCCCAGGTGCATGAGGATGAGCGAAAACTCGCTGATCTGCGCCACCGTTAACCCCACCAGGAAGCCGGTGCGTTTGGTGTAGCCCATATGCTTCATGATGAGCATAACAATGAGCGGGTTGCCCACGAGCACAAAGAGCGACAGTGTTATGAAGGCGGGCGCCAGCGAGGCCAAGGCGGTAATAGCCAGCTGGCTGCCGAGCATAACGAAGAAAATAGTGATAAAGAAATCGCGCAGGCTCCGTACTCTCCCCACGATTTCCAAGTGGTAGGGCAGGCGCGCCAGCGCCAAGCCGGCCAGGAAAGCGCCGATCTCGATGGAGAACCCACCCAACGCCGCTATGAGTGAAAAGGCGAAGCACCAGGCTATACTGGAGAGGAGTAACAGTTCGCTGGAGCGTGCCAGCCTCATGAAGAGGGGCGGCAGGAGCCAGCGGCCAGCTAGGAGCGCCAGCATGATGAGGCCAGCTCCCTTAAGTAGGATAAAGGTAAGCTCCGCGGTGCCGGGTGGCTGGCCGCCACTGAAACCAGACAAGAGCACGAGGACGAAGATGGCGATGAAATCCTGTACCAGGAGCATGCCGATTGCCAAGCGACCATAGAGCGATTCCAGGGCTTGGTGCTCGGAGAGCAGTTTCACCACGATGATGGTGCTAGAAAAAGTGAGTGCAATTGCTACGTAGGCGGCCGGTACGCTATTCAAGCCAAAGAAGCGCGCCAAGGCGAAGCCGATTACAGCGGTAAATACTACCTGGCCTATACCTAAGAGGAGCGAAGGTTTGCCCATTACCTTAAGTTTGCCCAGATCAAGCTCCGCGCCAACTAGGAAGAGCAAGAAGGCGATGCCAAAGGTGGAGAGGGCAGATATCACTTCCGGTTGCGTGATGAGCCCGAGTACACTAGGACCCAGCACCACACCTGCCACTACGTAGCCCAAGATAAGCGGCTGTTTAAGCAAGCGCGCCACAAGCCCGAAGGCGGTGGCGACCACCACAATGAGGCTGATATCCAAGAACAGTTGCTCCAGCGGCATACTTCATCCAGTATACCAGATTCTTGCCTGGAGGCGATGTTTATGGCGTGGTATACTACGGGCATATGCCAGAGTTTATTCCCCGCGCACCTGAGCAACCGGCGCCGCCCGCACCAGAACGTACACCAGAAGTTCCAGAGCGCCTACCAGAAAAGCCGGAACAGCCACTTGAGCCGTTGCCATCTGGCGGTATGGTCGCGGTGGCGACACCGCTTGCTAGTGCTCCACAGATGGCAGCTACACCGAGCGCGCTACAACAGCAGGTTGAGCACGTGTTGGAGGAGGATTTGGAGGAGTTCTACCGTGCGCTTAACCCTGCGGAGCAGGCTAGTTTTCGAGCTCTTGGTGAAACTACAGCCGTGCGCATTACGGATCTTTTACAGCAGGTTAAGGTGAAGGTGAGTCAGGTGTTGGCCCTTATTCGGCACTGGCTCCTGGCTTTGCCGGGCTTGAACCAGTACTTCGTGGAGCAGGAGGCTAAGATAAAAGCGGCTAAACTGATTAAGCTTCATACGCCCAAGTAGAACGCCATGGCGCAGCTCGTATTCTGGTTCACCATACTCGTGCCACTCACTGCAGTAGTCGCGCTAGCGATAGCGGTGGCGCGCCTTGTGCTGCATCGTCTCACGGCGTTGCGCTCAAGCTTGGGTATGACCACCTTGCTGGTGTTGGTGCCACGGCAACCCATGACGCCCGAAGGTAAGCCCGTTGCCCTTGATCACCGCACATTCCAAGAGCAGCTCGGAGTGGGCGAGGTACTCTGGTCAGCCTTGGGTGGCCTACACGCGCAAGGAGGATTACTGAACTGGCTCAAAGGCCGCACCGACCACCTGGCGCTTGAGGTGGTAGCACAAGAAGGCATGGTTTCTTTTTATCTGGTGGTGTCGGAGGGTTTGCGCACGTTTGTGGAACAGGAGGTGCACGCCGTGTACCCTCTGGCTGTGCTCCAGGAGGTGGCAGATTATAACGTATTTCTGCCGCGCGGTGTGAGTCTTGGTACCAGTTTGCATCTTTCGCGCGCTTCAGCCTTCCCCTTAAAGACCTATCGGCAGTTAGAGAGTGACCCTATGGAGAGCATGCTGAACGCGCTCAGTAAGGTGGCCGCCCCGGACAGTGCCGCGGTGCAACTAGTGGTACGTTCGGCGCCCAGGCGCTGGCGTCGGCACGGGGTACAAATTGCCAGTGCCATGCAGCAAGGCAAGTCGTTGCGTCAGGTGGACAAAACCGACGTGCTGGGGAAAACCCTTAGTCTGCTCAGTAGTTTTGTGCTTCCCACCAAGACGCACGAGCAGGGTAAGCGACCGCACGAACCTTACCGACTCTCACCTTTGGAAGAGCAGATGGTGAAGGGGATAGAGGAAAAGGCCACCAAAGCCGGGCTGGAAGTTACCTGTCGTTTGGTTGTTTCTGCGCGTGAGCGCACGGCGGGCGAGTCCTACCTTTCGAACTTGGCCAATGCATTCTCGCCCTTCAATGTGTACCAGTATGGCAACCGCTTTGAATTCTCGCGGCCGCGCAACCTGTCGGGTTTTTTGTACAATTTCATCCACCGTACTTTTGAGGGTAGACGCCATTTCGTACTGAACGCGGAGGAGCTGGCCTCGCTGTATCACTTCCCTTTGCCGACGGCGGATAACCCGAGTATTCGTTGGCTCACCGCCCGCCGAGCCCCCCCGCCTCAGAATTTGCCTACTACCGGTGTTTTGCTGGGTGTGAGTGAATACCGTGGCGCGCGCGCAGAAGTGCGCTTAAGCCCAAGTGACCGTGCCCGTCACCTTTACCTGGTTGGTAAATCAGGTACGGGCAAGAGCGTGTTACTTGAGAACTTGGCTGTGCAAGATATTGTTAACGGTCAGGGAGTCTGTGTGATTGACCCTCACGGCGACCTGGTGGATGCCATACTAGCTCGTGTGCCCAAAGAACGGGCGGACGATGTTATTTTGTTCGACCCGGCCGATGTGGAGCGTCCGCAGGGCTTAAACCTCTTGGAGTACGATTCCCGCTACCCCGAACAGAAGACATTCGTGATAAACGAGATGATCAAGATTTTGGAAAAGCTATACGACCTCAAGCAAACCGGGGGCCCCATGTTCGAGCAGTACATGCGTAACGCTATGTTGCTCATTATGGACGATCCCGAGAGTGGCTCCACTTTAATGGAAATTTCAAAAGTGCTGGCCGATGCGGATTACCGTCGCTACAAGTTGAGCCGCGTTAAGGATCCGGTGGTGCGCGATTTTTGGACCAAGGAAGCTCAAAAGGCGGGCGGCGACGCCAGTTTAGCGAACATGGTGCCGTACATTACCTCCAAGCTCAACCAGTTCGTGGCTAACGACACTATGCGCCCCATTATCGGCCAGCAGCACTCGGCCTTCAATTTCCGCGAGATCATGGACACCAAAAAAATTCTCTTGGTGCGCCTAGCCAAAGGCAAGGTGGGGGAGATCAACGCCTACCTTTTGGGGTTGGTGATAGTAGGTAAGCTGCTCATGGCTGCGCTCTCGCGTACGGACGTGCCGGAGTACCAGCGCCAGGATTTTTTCCTCTATATTGATGAGTTCCAGAATTTTATCACCGATTCTATCGCCGTTATTTTGTCGGAAGCCAGGAAGTACCGCTTGAACCTCACCGTAGCTCATCAGTACCTGGGGCAGCTGGTGCGGGGAGGTGACGCGAGCATTCGGGACGCGGTCTTTGGCAATGTGGGCACACTGGTGAGCTTCCGCCTAGGCGTGGAGGATGCCGAGGTGCTGGCCAAGGAATTCGCGCCGGTGTTTTCCGCCTACGATCTTCTGAATCTTGAGCTTTTCCAGGCTTACGTGAAGCTCTTGGTTAATAATACGCCGGCACGGCCCTTTGATATCCGCATGTTGCCAGCCACCCCCGGCGATCCTGCGGTGGCGGCGCTCGTTAGTCAAACCTCGCGCCAGAGGTATGGCCGTAATCGTGGTGAGGTGGAGGCCGAGATCCTGGCGCGTAGCCAGCGCACGCTTGCCCCCACGCCTCCTCCGCTCGTTAGTCCTGCCGCTACATGATAGAAGTGTTCGGGAGCTTGCTGGTGTTGGTTCTGGTGCTCCTAGTGGTGGGTAGCCTGGCTTACGGTGCGCTCTCGGCTGCGCCCTGGGTGCCGTTGCGCTCCCGCGACGTGGCACGGCTCATAGAGTTTTGCCAGCCCCAGCCTGGTGAGGTGTTGGTTGATCTTGGTTGCGGCGACGGACGCATTATTACTACTGCCGCCCGCCGCTATGGTTTGAAGTCGGTGGGGTATGAGGTGGCGTTGGTACCATACTTCTTAGCCCAGTTGCGTATACTGTGGTCAGGAACCCGCGGTCGAGCTCGGGTGCACCTAAAGAGCTTTTGGGGGGTTGATCTGTCCTCGGCCGATATCGTGGTGTGTTTTCTCACGCCGTCAGCTATGGCTCGGCTCGCACCTAAGCTGGAACGGGAGATTAAACCTGGTGCCAGGTTTGCCACTTACGCATTTTCCCTGCCTGGCCGCGCGCCCAGTGGCGTAAGTAAGCCTAACCCTAGCGACGTTTCAGTTTACCTGTACACCAATTAGTGTTCGGCCTGTGGGAATCTCTGTGGATAGCTAAGTTGCTCCCCGCCGCTCTGACCTTTATACTATTAGGGTATTGGCGTAACCCTAAACGTTTTGTACAAGCTCAGTCGGAGGGCTTGAGCAAAATACAAGGAAACAAAATATGGCAACATCATCAAAGATTGTTTTAGTTCGTCAGCTGGTTGAAGCTGCACGTAATAATCTCGACACCGCCACGCAACTGCTCAAGGATTTGGGCGCGCCGGAGGTTGAGCATAAATTGGTTACCAAACAGGGGGCGGGGAGTGTTCAGCGCACCGAGGCGGGCGCAGTTATTATTGAGGGTGTTTTTGATGGGCAGAATATGGTGGGCCCGGACGGTAAGCTGTACAGCGTACCTGCCAACTACGCCTCCAAGTCCAAGCTCGTAGAGGGCGATCTTTTAAAGCTGACCATCAGTCCTGATGGTTCTTTTATTTACAAACAAATTGGTCCGGTGGAACGCGATCGTGTGGTGGGGGTGTTGGCGCGTGATGAACAAACCGACGAATTCCGAGTGTTGGCACGCAGCCATTTTTTCCGCGTGTTATTGGCCAGTGTAACCTATTTTAAGGCTGGTATGGGTGACGAAGTGGTGGTTCTGGTGCCCAAAGGCTCACCCTCTACCTGGGCGGCGGTTGAGAACGTAATTAAAAAAGAGGGAGGTAGTTCCGATTCTCCTGTAGTCTCAGTTGTGCCGGCCGAGGGGGTGGCAGCGCCAGATACGGCACCGGTGGCAGCGCCTCGACCACGTGGTCGACCTCGTAAAACAGCCGTTCCAAGCCCAGTTGAGCCTGCGGCAGACATGCCCCCGTTGGAGCCAGACCAGCTTGAGATTTAGTCAGTTTGAATTTCTGCCTAGCCCCCTCCCCATGAGGGGGCTTTTGGTTACACGGGAAGTAATAGTGCGCGTGGTAAGCACGTTGCCAGATAGGGTAGAGCTTCGCTACAATGAGTTGTGCTATGACATCTACGCTCTACCGCAAATACCGCCCCCAAACCTTTGCCGAGGTGGTGGGGCAGGAGCACGTTACGCGTACTCTTGAGCACGAGGTTATGCAGGATAAATTGGCTCACGCCTACCTCTTTTGCGGTATGCGTGGCGTGGGCAAGACCACGGTGGCGCGGCTTTTGGCCAAAGCGGTGAACTGTCAAAAAAGAAAACCCCAGGAGAGTGAGCCTTGTAATAGTTGTGAATCCTGCCAGGCCATTACGGCTGGCCGTTCGCTCGATCTCATAGAGGTGGATGCCGCCTCCAACCGGCGCATTGATGATGTACGGGAGATCCGCGAGCACATTCCTTACGGCCCCAGCCAAGCCAGGTATAAGGTAGTGATAGTGGATGAGGTGCATATGCTGACCACCGAGGCGTTCAATGCGCTCTTGAAGACCTTGGAAGAGCCACCCGCTCACGTGCTGTTTGTGCTCTGCACCACTGAGGTACACAAGTTGCCGGAGACCATAGTATCCCGTTGTCAGCGCTTCGATTTTCGGCGCATACTCGCGGCTGTGCTCTTGGAACGTCTACGGGGCATTGCTCAACAAGAAAAGGTACGGGTGGAGGAATCAGTTTTGCGCCAGGTGGTTGAACTCGCTGGCGGCTCGAGTCGTGACGCGGAGAGCTATCTAGGGAAGCTGCTTTCGCTCGGGGAAAAGAACGTGACATCCGAACTGGCGCGTTTGGCGCTGCCGCACGCGGACCTTGGCCTGGCGCTGGATTTTATTGGCTACCTCATAGCCTGGGATGCTCGCGCGGCGGTAGGATTGCTGAATTCCTTTTTGGCCGAAGGTGGCGACATAGCGTACTTCTACCGGCAGGTGCTGGAGCTTATGCGCCACATGCTCATGTTGAAGCTCGGTGGCGATTTGGCGCATGAGGTTACGGCGGAGTTGGAGCCTACTCTATCTGGGCGTGTGGACAAACTCTCGCGCGAGCTTACCCAAGCTCGTTTGCAGCGCATGTTGGAACGCTGGCTAAAAGTGGAGGGGAGTTGGCGCGCGAGTGACATGTGGCAGTTACCCTTGGAGTTGGCGGCGGTGGAGCTCGCTAGCCCCGAGGTGGAGAGCGTAGAAGAGCCTGCTCCCAAGGCCGCCTCAGCGCGTGGGCGCGAAGCTGGTGTCGCCCACGCTTCCCCAGCTACCCCTATCGTTCCACGTCCTTTGTCGAGTTCCTTGGATATTGACGTAGTGAGCGAGCGCTGGCCCGAGGTAGTATCTGGGTTGCGTGATTTTAACCACTCGCTCTCCTTTATTCTGTCAGTGGCGCACCCGGTAAAGCTGGAAGAGGGCATACTCACGGTGGGATTCTCGTATCGCCTACACCTTGAGCGTGTGCAAGACGCCAAGGTGCGTGGGGTTATTGAGCAGGCGCTCTCAGCTGTGTTTGGTACGCCCTTGGCTTTGAAGGGGATAGCTGAGGAGGCACCGGTTGCCACCAGCGGTGATCTGCTTTCTAACGTGCTCACTACCATGGGGGGTAGGGTAGTAGGGTAGCAGGCGCTTGCGTTTTTGCTTTGGCTTCCTTATACTCCGAGCGCACGTGAGGAGGTAATTGTTTGTTCGCGCAAAGTAATTCGCTGCTACTGGTTGGTGTTTTGTACAGTGCTGGGGGATCGTCTAATGGTAGGACGCTGCGCTCTGGACGCAGTAATCATGGTTCGAATCCATGTCCCCCAGCTTTGTACGGAATTATTTGCAACGGAGGAGGCGGGGTAGTTGAACAGTAGGCTAATTTTTGGTAGGGTATCGGTATGCTGCAATCCCAGCTCTTCACGAAGACTTCCCGTGCGGTCTCGGCCGACGAGGTGTCGGTGAACGCGCGCCTGCTCGCGCAGGCAGGCTTCATAGACAAGCAGTTGGCCGGGGTGTACTCGTTCTTGCCTTTGGGCTTGAGGGTGTTACGGCGCATTGAGCAGATTGTGCGCGAGGAAATGCTCGCGCTGAACGCACAAGAGCTGCTCATGCCGGTACTGCATCCCAAGGCTAATTGGGAGCAAACAGGGCGCTGGGATACCTACGATACACTGTTCCGGTTCGTTAGTTACCATTCCAAGAACGATTACGCCCTGGGGCCTACGCACGAGGAGATCGTGGCGCCGTTGGCTAAGAAGTTCATTCTTTCCTACCAGGATTTACCCCGTTACGTTTTTCAAATTCAGACCAAGTTCCGTGACGAAAAACGCGCCAAATCAGGTTTGTTGCGCGGGCGTGAATTCTTAATGAAAGATCTTTATTCGTTCCACTGTGACGAAGCTGATTTGGATTCGTACTACGAACGGGCCCAGGCAGCCTACGTACGGGTTTTTGAGCGCATGGGCCTAGGTGAAGATACGGTGCTCACCTTTGCTTCGGGCGGTACGTTTGCCAAGTACTCGCATGAGTTCCAAACTCTCATACCGGCCGGGGAGGATACTATTTATCTCTGCGCAGACTGTCGGGTGGCGGTGAATAAGGAAATTATCAGTGAACAGCCCACCTGCCCAAATTGTGGTGCGGCGGAACTTACGGAAACCGTGGGTGCCGAGGTAGGGAACATCTTTAAACTCAAGACCAAGTACTCGGCGCCTTTTGCGCTCCAGTATAAAGACCAGGCAGGGAAGGAGCATGACGTGGTTATGGGCTGTTACGGTATTGGTATTTCGCGCCTTATGGGCGTACTGGCGGAAAAATTCCACGATGACAAAGGCTTACGCTGGCCCGAGCCGGTAGCGCCATACCAAGTACACCTCATTCGCCTAGGTGAGGAGGAAAAAGTTACAGAACAAGCCGCCGCCGCCTACCACACATTACACCAGGCGGGTGTGGAGGTGCTATACGACGACCGCACGGAATCAGCCGGAGTTAAATTCAAAGATGCTGACCTCATCGGCATACCTTGGCGTTTAGTGGTGAGCGAGAAAACAGCCGGCCGTTTTGAACTGAAATCACGTAGTGAGGAATCCGTTACCCTCCTAGATCTTAAGGAAGTATTGAACAAGTTTAGTGTTCGCCCATAAGGCTGGACAGTAGCGTGTTCTGTTGGGTACACTGGAATCATGTTCAGCCGCTTTTGGGGACGTCTTTCTCGCGACATCGGCATTGACCTTGGCACGGCCAATACCCTGGTCTTTGTAAAAGACAAGGGTATTGTTATTAATGAACCATCGGTGGTGGCTGTGAACACGCGCAGCGACCAGATTGTGGCAGTGGGGAGCGACGCCCAAAAGATGCTCGGCAAAACACCGGCGCACATAGTGGCTACCAGGCCCTTGGTAGACGGTGTTATTTCTGATTTTGAGGTAACAGAGAAAATGTTAAAGTACTTTATTGACCGCGTGCACCGGGAGAGTCTAACCTTGGCTCCGCGCCCGCGCGTGGTAATTGGCATTCCGCTGGACGTTACCGAGGTGGAACGTAAGGCGGTTGAAGATGCCGCGCTCTCGGCTGGCGCACGCGAGGTTCTTTTGATCGAGGAGCCTATAGCTGCCGCACTGGGAGCTCGTTTGCCAGTGCGGGAAGCTACAGGGCAGCTCATTGTTGACATTGGCGGCGGTACCACTGAGGTAGCGGTTATAAGTTTGGGTGGCGTGGTGATGTCACGCTCCATGCGTGTGGCAGGCGATGAGCTTACCGAGGCCATTATGCACTACGCCCGGGAGCATTTTAATCTGCTCTTGGGGGAGCGTACGGCCGAAGAGGTGAAAATGAAGCTCGGTTCGGCCCTGCCGTTGCAAAAGCCCTTGGAAATGAAAATGCGGGGGCGCGACCTTATGACTGGGTTGCCGCGTGAGGTTACCATTACCGACACTGAGGTGCGGGAGGCCATCCAAAAGGTTCTTAAACTCATGGTGGAGAGTGTGCGCAGTACCATTGAGAGCACCCCACCCGAGCTCGTGGCCGATATTCACGAACGAGGCCTTATGATGTCGGGCGGGGGAGCGCTCTTGAAGAGCTTGGATAAGCTATTCGCTCACGAGCTTAGTATCCCAGTTCAAGTGGTGGACGATCCTTTGACCGCCGTGGTTCGAGGAACCGGCGTGGTATTGGAGGACATAGAGGGCACGCGCGACCTCCTCTTGCCGTCCACGAAAAACTAGGGTGGACCGTACGGATTATGCGGAGGACACTCAGACGAGCCATAGTGGCGGTCCTCATTCTCACCCTAACTATCATTCTGGCGGTGGGGCCGCTGTGGCCTCCGTTGCAGAACATTACCCAACCTTGGTTGGCCCCGCTGACGCGTTGGGCTAGCGGCTTGGGAGATTGGACGAGGCAGGTATGGCAGGTGTCGGCCTTAGGTTTGGAGAATGAGTCTTTGCGACACCAGGTAGCTGAACTCAATGCGCGCCAAGCGACGGCCGAGGCAGTGCGCCAGGAGAACGAGGAATTACGTCGGTTAGCTTCTTTGCCTGTGGCGGCGGGGTACGAGCGTGTGGCAGTGGAGGTTATCGGTCGGCAGGAGGACGAAACCGGGACGAGTTATATTGTGAACCGGGGTCGGCGTGACGGTTTGGAGGTTGGTTTGGCTTTGGTGGCTGGCGCGGCTGAAGAGGACAGTGGCATAGCCGGTCTTTTATTGGTTGGTACCATTACGGAAGTGGGGGAGCAGGTGGCTCGTTTTAGACTAACTACATCAAGCGCGAGTCGCGTTCTAGTTCAGCTCGCTCAGACGGTCACTGCTCGGAGTCTGGCAGTCGGCGAATATAATTTGGCCGTGCGGTTAAGGTTCTTAGAGCTTGATCAACCCGTGGCGGTAGGCGATACCGTGGTGACCAGTAACCTCAACCAGCTGGTGCCACCTGGGCTGCTCGTGGGCACGGTTACCACAGTGGAACGGCAGGAGTACGAGCTGTTCCAGACCGCAGTGGTTACGCCGCCGGTCCCGCTGGAACGGTTTCGTTTTTTGTACGTTTTGCGACCTCTTGCGACACCTCAGCCATGATAGCCCTTGTCTACATAGCGGTAGGAATCGTGCTCTGGTTCTTGCGCCAGACAGTTGTGCCGTACCTGGGCGGCATAGCCGATGTTTTTATAGTGATACCGTCCTGCCTCGTTTGGTTACGTCGGAGCCAGCGCTTAGCTTGGCTTATGCTCTTGGTAGGCGGACTGTTCATGGATTTCCTAGTGGTACGCCTGTTGCCTACCTATACCTTAGCCACGATTTCAAGCTTGGCCATACTTTATCTAGTTATTGTAAGATATCTGTCTAGTACCACACCCTTGGGTAGTCTGGTGATGCTCCTGGCCTGGATTGTTGTATGGCGGGCCTGTTATCTGGTGTGGCTGGCCGCAGGTTGGTTTGGGGGCGACGCTACGCCGCACTTTGGCCTGCCTACGCTATGGCTGGAGCTCACCTGGCTGGCGGCGGGTTTGGGCCTGGCTGGGGTTGGTTGGCTGTTCATGCGCGTGGGCGAACGCGCCTGGGTCCGTTTGAGGCGCTAGCATATGGTTAAGCTGAATGATCCATTTGCTGTTAAGGCTTGGGGTGGTGATATAGCCGATCGCAATGTCCGCGGTTGGTCTTGGCGGGCGTTTGAGGGCAGCTCCCTGGGGGAGCCCGGCGTGGGGAGCTTGCGGCGCGTTATTAGTCAGCGCGTTCCGTGGTACGTGGCGTTGTTGTTGGGGGTAACAGGAGCGCTCCTGATTGGGCGGGCAGCGTGGCTACAGGGTGTGCAGGGGAGCTATTGGCGGGCGGTGGCGGAAGGAAATCGTATTAGGCTCGATGTAGTGTCTGCGAGCCGCGGGTTGATTGTGGACCAGGTTGGGCGTCCGCTGGCGCAGAACGTCGCCAGTTTCCACCTCGTGGCTGTACCGGCAGAACTTCCGGCGGATGAGGTGGAGCGTCAAGAGCTCCTCACCAGGGTTCTGGGTGATTTGCCTACCGAGCTCCTGCGCCAGGAGGAGATAACTGAATTAGTTCGCCCTTCATACCTGCCGGTGGTGGTGGCGTCCCCACTGTCGCACGAGCTGGCGTTACGGCTTATGGCCAAGGTGAATGAGGGTTCTGGCTTGCGCATTGAGCCGATGGCCGAACGTACCTATGTGGGCGGAGCGGCAATAGCCCCACTGGTTGGGTACGTGGGTCCGGTGTCGGCTGAAGAGTACAAGGGTGCAGACGGCGCCTATCGTCTTACTGATACTAAGGGGAAGGTAGGTTTGGAATTGCAATATGAAAACCTGTTGCGCGGCCAGGCTGGGGTACGACAGGTGGAGGTGGATGCCAGCGGTTTGGAGCGCAAGGTGTTCGCCACGGAAGCTGCCGTGGCCGGTGCCCGTCTCACCTTGACCGTGGACGCCGAACTTCAAGGTGTGGCGTATGAATCTCTGCAGCGGGCAGTGGAGGCGAGCGGTCGCAAGGGCGGTAGCGTGGTGGTACTAAATCCTTGGGACGGAGCGGTGCGGGCGTTCGTTTCCTAT